>NZ_JACVTW010000018.1:0-80155 GCF_016624785.1 Kosakonia sp. S42
CGGCCGCTTCCCTTGTCCCGTTCACCGCACCGGTGATAAAAACGTTCCGCCGCACGCATGGTGAACGGAACAATACCACCAAAGCCATATGCGAACCCCATTGCCGGATGGCGGCTCCGCCTTATCCGGCCTACTTGCGCCGATACTTTTCGGGCAACTCCGGTACCGGGCGCTTATCGTCGATCAAATGGCGCACCGTCAATATCGGATGCCGCCACAACATACGTGGCCCCGCCCAGCGCATCACCTGCTTCATCTCTTCGCGCTTTGCGGGCTGATAACAGTGCACCGGGCACTGCTTGCAGGCCGGTTTTTCCTCGCCGAAGACGCACTTATCAAGCCGCTTCTCCGCGTAGGCATAGAGATCCGCGTAGTGCGCCGCGCTGCTCACCGCATCCGGGCAGGCACGTTGATAGAGGGCAATCATCTTCCTGATGGTCAATTTTTCCCGCAGGATGCGTGGTCCAGACATCGTTATCACCAATAACTAAGATGCATTCATAATACAACTTAATACCTCGTGATGGCACCCTGGGTGAGCGTTTTATGCACTCTCGTCACTCAACGTCGCATGCACCATGGTGATAATCACCCGCTCCAGCTCCTCTTTCGCCTGCTGTTCGCTAATCGCATCCTGCACTGCCGCCCAGGAGAGCCCTTCGGCAGCGCCGAGCATCGCCCATAACGCGGCGTCGCGCAGAGGCGCACCACAAAACTGCGCAAACAGCGTGCGGCAGGTGCCGGTGAAATCCACCGCGTATTCGCGACGGATCTTCTCCAGCTCCGGCGTTCCTGCCAGCGCCGCCAGCAGGCTCGGCATCTCGCGCCCCTGAAACAGCACGCATTCGATATAGGTTTTCGCAACCACTTCTGCGCGCGGCTGGAGCTCGGGCGCGGTTTGCGCCAGCAGCGACTCCAGTTTGCGGTTCTGGCGCTGATCGTACTCGCGATAGAGCGCCGCCAGCAGCCCGGAGCGGCTGGTGAAGTGGTCATAGACCACCGGTTTGGTGACGCCCGCGCGTTCGGCTAAATAGCCGAGCGTCAGCGCTTCGGTACCCAGCTCATGAATGATCTGCCATGCCACTTCCACCAGCTGCGCATAGCGCTCTTCCCGCGAGAGCCGCTGGCGTACACGCGTATCGGCCATACTTTGCCTCCTTGACAAGCTTATATACCATTAGTAACTTACTAGTAGTAGGTTACCGATAGTATATAAGCCTACGGTGATTGATCCGTAATGGCAACCGAGGAGAAGAACATGCATGCACTGATCGTAGTCTCTCACCCGCTCGACACCTCATTAACCCATGGCCTGGCGCACGCGGTGGCAGAAGGGATCCGCGAAGAGAATGCGCAGCACAGCGTTGAGATCGCCGATCTGGCGCGGGAGGGTTTTAACCCGTCGTTCACCGCCGCCGACTACAACGCTTTTATGCAAACCGCCCCGCTACCCGCCGATGTGCTGGCTGAACAGGCGCGGATTGAGAAGGCCGACGCATTGATACTGGTGTTTCCTATCTACTGGTGGACGATGCCGGGGCAGTTAAAGGGGTGGATCGATCGCGTCTTTGCCAACGGCTGGGCTTACGAAGATAGCGGCACCGGCAAGGTGATCAAGAAGCTGGGGCATCTGCCGGTGCATCTGGTGGCGACAGGCGGCGCAGACACTAAAACGTTTGAAAAACATGGTTATGCGCAATCCTGGAACACGCAAATTCCCCACGGTATTTTCGATTACTGCGGCGCGCCGGTGTTAACCAATGCCACGCTGATGCAGCCCGATCTCGGTTCGCCCCAGGCGTGCCTGCAAAAAGCGCGTGAGATTGGCAAAACTATTTTTGCTGCTAACCAGGGGTAATTTTTCGCCGGAGAGGAGCCTGCGCCCTCTCCGGGCTCACTAAAAAATTACCGAAATTGTGAAGAAGAGCATAACAATCGGTCAACCAGAGATAATTGTGGCAGATTGCAGAATACCTCCCTCCGGCACGCTCCCGTATACTTGTTTTATCTCAGGAAAAAAGTACTAAACGCAAATTTACGGCTCCTGTGAAGATGTACTGACGCCCTTTTGGCAAAAATGGGAATAATTGCCGCGCGCGTTGAGGGTAGAGAAGCATATTTCTCTTTCGACATTGCAGGCGAGTCTGTTTGCTTACCGTTAATGATAAGGCAGATATCCTGCCGCTTCGGTCATTATTGAAGCATTCCCGGCAGCCCTGAACGCAGATAAAAAGCGTTCGCGCCAGAAAAAAAGCAGCGTTCATTAAGCAGGAAGCGCGCAGAGCGATCGCCAACGCGCTGAAATTTTGACATGTATGAGCAAGTCGTAAGGAGTGAACGATGCAGCCAACGCCAATGATCGGCACACAGGAGATCAAAACCGTCCACGAACAGCAGCTCTTTAAGGGAAAGCCTTTCCATGTGTTTATCTTCAACAAATCGGAGAGCGCCAGCGGGCTGCATCAGCATGATTATTATGAATTTACTCTTGTTCTGACCGGGCGTTACTACCAGGTCATTAACGGTAAACGCGTACTGCTGGAGCGCGGCGACTTTGTCTTTATCCCGCTGGGCTCGCACCACCAGAGCGTCTATGAGTACGGCGCCGCGCGGATCCTTAATGTGGGGATCAGCCGCAAATTTTTCGAACAGTACTATCAATCGCTGATGCCGTTCTGCTTTGTTGCCTCGCAACCTTACCGCACGCACAACGCATTTTTGACCTATGTTGAAACAGTGATTGCTTCGCTCAATTTTCGTGAGAACGGGCTGGATGAGTTTATCGAAACCGTCACCTTTTACGTGCTCAATCGCCTGCGCCACTACCGCGAAGAGCAGGTGCTGGAGGATATTCCCCAGTGGCTGAGAAGCACCGTCGAAGCGATGCACGACAAGCGCCAGTTCAGCGACAATGCGCTGGAGAATATGGTGCGGCTCTCCTGCAAATCGCAGGAGTATCTTACCCGCGCGACCCGGCGCTTTTACGACAAAACGCCGATGCAGATCATCAATGAGATCCGCATCGACTTTGCGAAAAAGCAGCTCGAGATGACCAACTACTCGGTGGCCGACATCGCCTGGGAGTCGGGCTACAGCAGCCCAAGCCTGTTTATCAAAACCTTCAAAAAAATGACGTCGTTTACACCTAACAGTTATCGCAAGCGGTTGACGGAAATCACGCAGTAACGCCCGCTGGCGTGACGCTCCACAGGAGAGAGCATGGATCCGAAACTGAAAGTCGTCACTATCGGCGGGGGTAGCAGCTATACGCCGGAACTCCTTGAGGGGTTTATCAAGCGCTACCACGAACTGCCGATTACGGAGTGGTGGCTCGTTGACGTCGAGGAGGGAAGAGAGAAGCAGGAGATTATTTTCCGGCTCTGCCAGCGGATGGTGGCAAAAGCGGGCATTCCGTTAAAAGTCTACCAAACGCTGGATCGCCGCGAGGCGTTGCAGGGCGCGGATTTTGTTACCACCCAGCTGCGCGTTGGCCAGTTAAAAGCGCGCGAGCTGGATGAGCGCATTCCCTTAAGCCACGGCTATCTTGGTCAGGAGACCAACGGCGCAGGCGGCTTGTTCAAAGGGCTGCGCACCATTCCGGTCATTTTCGATATTCTGCGCGACGTAGAGGAGATCTGCCCGAACGCCTGGGTGATTAACTTTACCAACCCGGCGGGGATGGTGACCGAAGCGGTCTGTCGCCATACCGACTTCAGGAAATTTATTGGCGTCTGCAATATTCCTGTCGGCATGAAGATGTTTGTCCGCGATGTGCTGGCGCTGGAGGCGCAGGATGAGATCGCGCTCGATCTTTTCGGCCTCAACCATATGGTGTTTCTCAGCGATGTGCAGGTGAACGGCGTGTCGCGCTTCGCGGAGCTACTCGACGGCGTTGCCAGCGGAAAGTTGCAGGCATCGTCGGTGAAAAACATCTTTGATCTGCCGTTTAGCGAAGGGTTAATTCGCGCTCTTAACCTGCTCCCCTGCTCCTACCTGCTCTACTACTTTAAGCAGAAAGAGATGCTGGCGATTGAGCTTGGCGAATATTACAAAGGCGGCGCGCGGGCGCAGGTGGTGCAGCAGATCGAAAAAGAGCTGTTTGAGCTCTATAAAGATCCGACCCTAGACGTAAAACCTCAGGCGCTGGAGCAGCGCGGCGGTGCGTGGTACTCGGATGCGGCCTGCGAAGTGATTAATGCCATCTATAACGATAAGCAGACCGAACACTATGTGAATATTCCCCATCACGGGCATATCGACAACATTCCAGCGGAGTGGGCGGTTGAGATGACCTGCCTGATTGGACGCGAAGGAGCGACGCCGCATCCGCGCGTCACCCACTTTGATGACAAGGTGCTGGGGCTTATCCACACCATCAAAGCCTTTGAGATCGCCGCCAGCCGGGCGGCTCTGAGCGGCGAGTTTAACGATGTGCTGCTGGCGCTCAATCTCAGCCCGCTGGTGCACTCGGACGGTGACGCCGAGGTGCTGGCGCGCGCGATGTTGCTGGCTCATGAGCAGTGGCTGCCGAACTTCGCCGCTACCCTTGCCCACCTTAAGCATCAGCAAGCTTGATACCGGGGCCGTTTGCCCGCCCGGAACAGGCTATTGCGGCGCACCTCTGCGCCGCATTGATTACTTACCACCACACCTCAGCCTGGGCGCCAACGGTGAACTGCTCCCGCCGCTCATCGCCAAAGCGGAAGTGGCTGATGCCATTCTCCTGCGCGCGGAGCCAGCTGGCGTAGAACCGCAGCTCCGGTCGCGAGGTCAGCAGGCTGGTGTCCACTTTCAGCGCGTGATAGAGCGTGGCTTTATACCCCTTCTCACGGTAATCCTCGCCCTGCTGGCGGTTGGTTTGTTTAAACCACGCCAGCTCGACGCCCGTCTGGTTATGCTTATCCCAAATCCACGCCGGGCGCATCACCGCCCGGTAGCTGCGAAAATCCGTATGCGCGCCGGTGTCATAGCTGTAAATATCCTGCCCGGCGGCGTAGACCAGCGCGTGCGCCAGCACGATCTGCGATGTGGGGTAGAACTCGCCCTGGGAGATGGCGCGCACGGCATGCCCGTAGGTGTGTTCGCCATAATAGTTGTCGTGATAACCGTAGCTCGCTCCGGAGTTGGAGATAAGCGCGAAGCCGCTCGCCAGCGCGTTATCCGCCGCCTGCAGCGTAAACTCCTCAAACCCGCCCGCGCTAAAGCTCTGTCGCAGGATCGCACCCGCTAGCCACGCATCTTTAATGCTGTAATAGCGCCCCGCTTTTTCACCCGCCCGGTAGGTGGCAGATTTGTTCGCCAACGAGTAGCGGCCAAACAGCTCCAGCGTGGCGCGATCCCACAGCGGCAGCGAGTTATAGCGAAGATCGACGGTGTGGGTGTTGACCTGAAGGGTGTTGTGGCTGGCAGGGTAATTCACCGCATGGGCGTCCACATCCTGGCGCACCAGCGCAACGTTGAGTTTGCCCGCGCCGAGCGCCCAATTTTCCACGCCGATCCCCGCGCCGCTGTCGGTCTGGTGGCTTTTCCAGTCCAGCATCTGAATTTCATACTTCGGCAGGTTGTGTTTACCGACCCAGAGATCCGCTTCCGGCGCAAAGGGCAGGAAACCGCGCGTCGTGAGGTAGATATCGGAGAACTGCAGGAGGTTTTCTGAGTGTTTGTCGAACCACGCGGAGCCGTACTGCGCGCCGACGTTGCCATCTAACTGCACCACGGCGTGCGCCGATTTGCCCCCCTCCTCATAAACCCGCTGCGAGAAGGTTAAATCGAACCACGATGAGTACTCATTGCCAAAACGCCCCAGTGAGCCGATGGCGTACTCTTTTGGCGAGCCGTTACTGGCCGCCCCCCAGCCGGAACGCAGATAGCCGTGCCAGGCAAAACCGATATCCTCTTTAACAAACTCGCTGATCTCTTTCAGCGTATAGGGGGATTTTTCTGCCGCAGCGGCCTGCGGCTGTGCGGTCGATTTTGCCCCGCTATCGCCGCTTGCTCTGGCCTGTTCCAGCTCCGCTTTTGCCTGCGCCAGCTCCGTCATATTGCGTTGTAATGCCATTTCCAGTTGGCTCAGTCGCTCCTCAACCGTTAATTTTTGTGCAGAGGCGTGGGCACAGGCTGCTGTAATTAGCAGTGCGAGTAATGATTTATTCATAATAATTAGTCCATTTATTAATATATAAACGCGCTGAATAAAGATTCCCTTTAATTTAATTTGCGCGTCTTACCCTGAATGCGTGAAATATAAGAAAGTTAACAAATACAGAAAGATAAGATTATTGATAAACGAGGGGTATAACCCAAAAGCAGGCCTCCTTAACAACTATTATTGAGCGGATAATAGTCATTCAGGATGTTTCGATATGTCTATAAAGATAAATTCATTTTTAGATCTCTCTCGCACAGAATTTTCTCGGAAATTTCACACATTCATGAAATGGTTTCTATACTCTCTGCGGAGGTTTATTAATGAGAAAATTACTTCGTTCTTTATTTGCCAGCCCTGACAAGCTGTTACAGGTGATGAGTCACAGTGAAATACAGGATTCGATTGAAGATGGTGAGCGCATTGTGGTCGATGCTGACGGCAACGCCTCGGTGAATATCCACTGCAAAAGGGTACAGGAAGATTTCAGAGAGCACGTTGATGCGTTGAAGAGGGCTTAGGATGGGTACAGCAATATTCATGGTTTTGATGGTTTGCGGCTACTGGTACACCTCGCACGACCTCTCGACACGCTTCAAATTTAAACGCAGCTTCGGCTGGGACGTCTACTTTCTGGTGGCGCTCTACGGCTGCGTCTTCGTCCTGCAGGGGATTATCGCCACCGCGTTAATCTGGCTCTGTCTGCTCGCCACTTCGGCGGTGATGAACTCTTTTCCCGCCACGTTTGGCGCGGAAGAGCACCATCTGCACATGACGTTTATGAACTGGACCTTCCTCGGCATCCAGGCGCCAGTGGTGATTATGCTCGCCTTTGCGGTGCTGTTTTGCCTGTGGCATTCGAACTGGTCCAGCAGCGCGCGCCTCGATATCCCCGGCCGCCGCGAGTTGTATAAACACCTCTCGCGCGCCAACGGCATTGAGGGGCTGATCTACCAGTGCATGGAGCGCGGCGATCTGGCGTGGATCACCCTGAAATCGCAGCGGATCTACATCGGCATGATCCATACCGCCACCTTTGATGTCGGCGATGCTAACAACATTGTGCTTATCCCGATGCTGAGCGGTTACCGCAACCATGAGACGCTGGATCTGCGCGTCGAGCATAACTACAGCGCCTGGTACGACGAACATGATATCGATCTCGCCTCGGAGCCAATGTCGGCGCTCGATTTCCGCAAGGTGCTGCTGCTGTCGCAGGTGGAGAGTTTGTCGCTGTTCCATCCCTCACAGGTGATGGCGATGGGCATCAACAAGCTGCGGTCCCCGAAGTGAATGCAAGCTAAGGGATTAGCTTGTTCCGCTACTTTTACTCACGGCGCGTTAATATTCAGCTTTCCAGTATAAAAGTAGCGAATTTCGCCAAAAATTTGCCTCATCCATAAATTTTAATTATGGTGTGCCCCTGCCGAAAACGTCGGCAATCTGCTTTTTCTTGCATCTTATAGCTTTCATTTCCCTCCATTTGAGCACTACGGCTGCGAAAGCTATAAGGTCGCACCACCAGCACTCATGGGGAGTTTATGAGCAACGGAACGACTTTACCGCACCACACGAATTCGGCCGCAACGGCCAGTGAACTGACCGTCGAAGACATCACGGTCATCGATAATAAGCTGCTGAAACGCGCCGTTGGCGCCGCCGCGCTGGGCAACACGATGGAGTGGTTCGACTTCGGCGTGTACAGCTATCTGGCGGTGATTATCGGCCAGGTCTTCTTTCCCGGTGCCAGCAGCACCGCACAGCTGATTGCCTCTTTCGGCACCTTCGCCGCAGCCTTCCTGGTCCGTCCGATTGGCGGCATGGTCTTCGGCCCACTCGGTGACCGCTTTGGCCGCCAGAAGATCCTCGCCCTGACGATGATCATGATGTCGATTGGTACTTTCTGTATCGGGCTTATCCCCGATTACGACAGCATCGGCATTGCCGCACCGATTCTGCTGCTGGTAGCGCGCCTGGTTCAGGGCTTCTCGACCGGCGGTGAGTATGGCGGCGCAGCCACCTTTATCGCCGAGTACTCCACCGATAAGCGCCGTGGCTTTATGGGCAGCTTCCTCGAGTTCGGCACGCTTGGCGGCTATCTGATGGGTGCCAGCCTGGTGACCATTATGATTGCCGTGCTGCCAACCGAGGCGATGCACAGCTGGGGCTGGCGTATTCCCTTCTTCCTCGCCGCGCCGCTCGGCCTGTTTGGCCTCTATATCCGCCTGAAGCTGGAGGAGACCCCGGCCTTTAAAGAGCATATGGATAAGCAGGATGCGCTGGAGCACAGCAAACCGACACTCTCTCTGTGGCAGATGCTGCACAAATACCGCAAACAGATGCTGCAGTGTATCGGTCTGGTGCTGGTGTTTAACGTCTCGAACTACATGCTCACGTCGTATATGCCGAGCTACCTGACCAGCGTGCTGGGCATGAGCGAGCTGACCGGCCTGCTGCTGGTGATGGTGATCATGTTCGTGATGATGCCGCTGACGCTGGCCTGGGGGCACTGGACCGACCGTCTGGGCCGCCGCCCGGTGATTGCCTTCGGCGCACTGGGGCTGGTGCTGCTGGCGATCCCGAGCTTTATGCTAATTGGCTCCGATAATATGTGGGCGGTCTTCGGCGGGCTGGTGATTCTGGGCGTGCTGCATACCTGCTTTAGCGGCACCATGCCCGCCACGCTGCCAGCACTGTTTATCACCGATATCCGCTACAGCGCGCTGGCGATTGGCTTTAACCTCTCGGTTTCGCTGTTCGGTGGCACAACGCCGCTGGTCACCGCATGGCTGGTGGATACCACCCACAATGTGATGATGCCCGCCTACTACATGATGGGCGCCGGACTAATTGGCGCGCTGACCGTGCTGACGCTGCGCGAAACGGCGCGTAAACCGCTGAGCGGATCGTCACCTGCGGTTGCCACCCGCGCAGAAGCGCACAAGCTGATTGATAAGTTACGCAAGCAGCGCGCAGCGAAACGCTTAAAAACGCAGACGGCGCATGAGCACGGCTAAACCCAGTCTTCAATAGCGCTGTCCAGAGGCCGGAGCGGTGGCGCGATCCGGCCTATCTCCTCTTCAATATTGAACTCCGTCAGATCTTCGGCGGTGGCCAGCAGATAGGTGTGCCCTTCGGGCGATAGCCACTCGGTAATGAAGTACTGCTCTTTACGCGATAGCTCCACCTTCTTCTGCCCGCTTCGGTCATAGAACTGCCCGAAGCGCTCATCATGCTTCGAGAGATTCAGCCCCATCGCCGGGTAGACACCGCGCCAGACCTCGCCGTGGTGTTTGCCGCCCAGCACAAGATACTCCTGCATGATCTTCTTGCTCATTTGCCACCCCCGTTACGCCGCTTTTTCTAAGCGTAGCTAATGCTCAGCCCTTGCACTATTCGCGCCGTCTGGCCTGGTGCAGACCTTTTTCAGCAACTATACCTTTTGGGGTGCAATGTTCAGGTTGCGGCCTGATGTGGAGGAGTATGAGTTATTTGATGTGGATGGCCGCAACCGGCGGCCTGTTACTGTTGATGTCGTTATCCTACGGCTGGATAAGCCGCGTGCCGATCCCGGTGTTTGGTCTCTATCTGGTGGTTGGCATTATCTGCGGCCCGTGGGAGATGGGCGTGCTTAATATTGATGTGGCGGCCCATGCGGATCTCACCGCCCGCATTACCGAAATCGCGATGGCGGCCTCGCTGTTTATTACCGGCCTGAAAATCCGTCTGCCGCTCACCTCTCCCTACTGGAAGATGGGCATTAAGCTGGCGCTGCCCGCCATGCTTTTGACCATCGGCGGGATTATGGTTGCCGCCCACTATCTGCTCGATCTCGCCTGGCCGCTCTCGCTGGCGCTTGGCGCGATCCTCGCCCCCACCGATCCGGTGCTGGCAAGCCTGGTGGCGATCAACGATGCGCGCGATGATGACCAGTTGCGCATTGCGCTCTCCAGCGAGGCGGGGCTTAACGACGGCACCGCGCTGCCCTTCCTGATGCTGGCGCTAATCTGGTACAAAGCCGATGGCGTGCCGTCGGGCAAAGAGCTGCTGCACTGGCTGAGTATCGATCTGCTGTGGGCGCTGGTCGGCGGCTTACTCATCGGCTACGGTATGGGCCGACTGATAGGGATTATCGCCACCCGTTCGCGCCATAAACAGGGCGAAGTGGCACCGAGCGACTTTATCGCCCTGGCGCTGATCTGCCTGAGCTTTGCGCTGGCCCAGTCGCTGAGCGCCTCCGGTTTCCTCGCCGCCTTTGCTGCCGGGATTGGCCTGCGCAGCGCTGAAGTGAGTGTGCAGAAGCGCCACGGCGATCCTGAAGATGAGGAGGATGTGCCGGCGGAGATGCAGGTTAACCCGCACCTGCGCCATGCGCTGGAGGAGCAGAACCCGATTAAATCCGTCGGGCTGGTGATTGGCGATGCCCTCTCATTTGGCGATACCGTTGAGCGATTACTGGCGGCGCTGCTGGTGATTGTCCTTGGCGTCACCCTCTCGCATCACTGGGATGCGCACGCGCTTGGGCTGGCCTTTGTGCTGTTTCTGGTAATCCGCCCGCTGTCGGTGTTTATTGTCACGCTGCGCTCCGGCACAACCTGGTTTCACCGCGCGAGCCTCGGCTGGCTGGGCATTCGCGGCATCGGCAGCCTCAATTATATTGCCTTTGCCTATGTCCACGGTTTGCAGGGCGCGGATGCCGATATTGTCGCCCATATTGCCATCACCATCGTGACGCTGAGCGTGCTGCTGCACGGCATTTCGGTGACGCCGCTGTTAACAGTGCGCAGTAAAAAACTGGCGCGCAAAGCGAAACGTTAACCACCGCCCGGCAATCACTGCAAAAGCGTGGCAGAGTGGCCGCGTTTTTCCTTGTAAACATTGATGAGGTTGCCTGTGACACCGATTGAGAGCTTCACGTCAGAAGAGGGTTTGTGGATCAATAAACCGGCCCACGTTACGCAGACCGATGAGCAATTGCTGATGCGCACCGGGGCGAATACCGATTTTTGGGTCAAGACCTGGTACGGCTTTGAACGCCACTCCGGCCATGCCTTTGGTTTTATGCTGGAGGGGGAGTTTACCCTCGAAGTGAAGATCGCCGCCGCGTTTGAACAGCTCTACGACCAGGCGGGGATTTTTATTGAGGCATCGGAGACGCAGTGGGTGAAAAGCGGCATTGAGTATAACGATGGCGCGCCCGCCATTGGCTGTGTGGTGACGCAGGGGCAATCTGACTGGTCGACCGGCGTTTTCCCCGGCGATGCGCGTGAATTCTGGATGCGTGCGACCCTTGAGAAGCAGGCGTTACGCCTGCAATACTCCACCGACGGTAAAACGTGGCCGCTGCTGCGGCTCTTTCCGTGGCAGGACAGCGGTCAGCGCTTTGTCGGTGTAATGTGCTGCTCGCCGGAAAGAGAGGGGCTGGATGTGCGCTTCGAACAGCTGCGCATCACCCGCCCGCTCGGCAAAGCACTGCATGATTTGAGCTGACCCCAGGCGGCCTGCGCCGCCGGAGGTCTACACTCAATGCCTTAACGACCCGTCGAGAGGGTTTGCAGCACTTTCAGCTGGGCAACCGCTTCCTGCATCGCATCCATCCCGGCGGTCAGGGTGCGCAGGTTGCTCAGTTGCTTCGCAATGTTTTCCCGCTCCTGGCGCGTCTGCTGGCTCATCTCAGCGATGGCGTTAGCGGCAAGAATACTGCGCTCTGCCATATCGGTTGCCGTCTCCACCGTATTACTGGCCACTTCGCGGATATGCGAGATAGTGTTGACCGCGTCGCTGATGTTGCTCGCCGTCGCTTCCGCCTGCTCTTTTGAGGAGTGCGCCAGGCGGCGAACTTCCCCTGCTACCACCGCAAAACCGCGTCCCGCATCGCCCGCGCGCGCCGCTTCTACCGCCGCGTTGAGCGCAAGGATGTTGGTCTGGAAGGCGATGTTACTGATGCCGTGGGTGATCACGCCGATGCCGTTGGAGATCTGCTCCAGCGAATCCAGCCCTTCGCCAAGACGCCCCTGCGCCCGCTGGCTTTCGGTGGCGATATCGCTGATGCCACGAATGCTGCTTTCTGCCATCACCAGCGCTTCGCTCTGGCTCTGGGTGGCGGCTTCCAGCGCCGGCAACGCCTGCACAATCGGCGCCAGCTCCTGCTGATAACTCACCACGCGATCCAGCACGCGGGTCTGAATGCTGTTCAGCGCTTCCCAGCGGCGCAGCGCGCGCTGGGCGTAGTGCGCGGCATAACCGGCGTACTCCACCGGGAACTGGGTCATCGCTTTCACGTCATGGTTAAAGAAGACCAGCGCGGAGAGGGTCTGGTTAATTGGCACGCCGAGGATTTCGCCAAAGCTTGAGAAGCCCGCCGCCGGAATGCCTTTAAAGAAGTGGGCATCGTGCAGCTGATCGCTGTTGCCCATACGCCGCAAAATGCAGTCATTCATCATGATGGCGGCAGGCTTGCCTTTGCCCGCGATAAAGGTTTGCCAGTCGCGCAGCGTCGCCTGTTTAAAGTCGGTCTCCTGCATCAGGAACAGCCGATCGCCAAACTCCAGATCGCAGAAGAAGTGCACCATGCCGTGCTCAATCTTCGCCACCGAGCGGATGAAATACTCCTCACCCACTTTCACGCCGAAGGTCAGCCCTTTCAGGCGCTCGCTCAGCTGCGACTCTTTGCATTTCAGATGGTCGGCCAGCGCCTCGGTAAAGGCCTTCTGCTGCCCCTGGCGGTCAAAGACCGATGTTACCGTGCGGGCAATCGGGTCGGCGTCGGCAATCAACCAACTCTGATCCAGCGGGGTGAAGTTCTGGCTCTTGAAGGGCGAGAAGGATTTGCCTTCTGCCATGCGACAGAACACGACCACCGCTTTGCCTTGTAAGATGCGGTCGCCAACGCCAATCCACGTGCCGTCAAAGGTCGCGCGTCCGCCTGCGGAGCCGCCAATCGCCAGGCACGGGAAGAGGCCGCTGTTGTACCAGGCCTGCATGAAGAAACCTTCCGAGGCGGAGAGCCCGTCGCAGTAAATCATCGCGAAAGTGCGTTCAGCGGAAAGCGCCATGCGCGGTTTAATAGTGTTTAATTCGCGCTGAATGGCGCTAATACGCTGTGAAGCAGTCTGGGTATCGTGCAGATGGAGATCGACAATGTGCGTCTCGTGCTCGGCGATAAGGCTATCCGGCAGCAGCAGGAAACTCCCCTCTTGTCCGTCGCCCGCACAGTAGGTTGTCTGGCGGCCACTGGCGCTCAGTGCACCATAAGAAGAGAGCGTGATCACCGTCAGATCGGCAGAGGTGAAACGCTGCCACGCCTGGCTAACGCGGTGAAAATCTGCTTCGGGCGGGACGAAGGTCAATAAAATACCGGATGAGCGCGCGCTAAGACCCGCAGCCGAAAGTGAGGTCGGTAAATCCCGGCAGTCGAAAATGCCGTTGGCAGGCTGAGCGCCACCCGCCAGACGGGAACCCAACAAACCGCGATACAGTGATCTTACGAAAGCCATAGTACTGTTTTCCTTAAAATAAAAAATTGCGCCTGAAAATGCGCTTGCAGAGATTGTTAAAGGAGGGCTAAAAGCAGATCCGTTCGCGATCAGAACTCGTTAAAAAAAGATAAGCGCGCCCCTGCGTAATTGAGGGTGACGCAAAGACGTTATCGTCAATTTGCGCTAAAGCTTCACTAATCGCTGCAATAGATAAAAGTATTCCGCACAAAACAGGTTACGAGTGAAGCAGATAGCGTTTAACTATTTTTGCGGCGCTGGTTTTAATACTTTTTTAAGTGCAGGGGTTATTCCCGGACGGCCAGAAATATAACCCTCCTTTATTATGTGCCTTTCAAATCCTAATAAGATGATGCGCAAGCCACCCATTTCCGGTGGGCTTTCGCCGCAGCGGTTTAATTCCCCCAACGAAGCGGATAGCATGGGCGCCACACTTTTTTTTGTCACTATTATAGGGATCGTTCGTGCATTACGATTACAACGGCAACAGCCATCTCAGCGAGTTTGAGCGCGATGAAGCCAACCGAAGAATAGCCGCGCAAAACCCCTATGGCGCAGCGTCAGGTCCGGCGGCGGTAAGTATAGTCATGATTGCATTCATTGCTGTTTTTTCGCTATTTGCCCTGCTTTTCTTTGCTACTAAAGCTTTTCTTACGCGCGGTGCGCCGAAATTATGGCCAGGTTCTTTCGCACGGGCGCTGAAATTATTTCTGCTGTATGAGGTAATTCTTTACGCTTTCGATTTTGCGAGCACTTACTGGTATTTTTTTATTCAGTCTGTGGCGGCACAGCTCTCCGTTCCGCACCTCTTTTCGTGGTTTACCTCCGCCGAATTCTGGCTCTATCAGGTAATACATACACAATTGCTCTACACCATTAATATGGATGAGCTGGCAATACACTATTTAACCCGGCTCTGTCTGAATACGCTGTCGATCGTTGTCTGGTTATTAGTGGCCAAAACGCTGGCCACCTATCTTCCCCATCTGAAGTGGTTCCGCTTTACGGATGCCACCGGCCAGCGCATCGCCTGGCTGCGGGTGATAAAAGTCCATCTGCTGACGTCGCTGCTCTTCTGGAGCGTGGTGTTCTTCTTTAACTAACCCCGGCCAGAGAGTGCGCAGTTAAGCGCCCCTGCCCGCTGCGAGACTGGCTTTTTGTTAACAATCACGTTATAAACCCTGAACGCAGATGTTTAGACGTCCATACGTTTAGAGGGTTGTATGCAAAATCAGCAGGATCAGGCGCAGGGGCAGCTTAAGCGCACCATGAAGACCCGCCACTTAATTATGCTGTCGCTGGGCGGCGTGATTGGCACCGGGTTGTTCTTTAATACTGGCTATATCATCTCCACTACCGGCGCGGCCGGCACGCTGCTGGCTTATCTGATTGGCGCGCTGGTGGTCTGGCTGGTGATGCAGTGCCTCGGCGAACTCTCCGTGGCAATGCCGGTGACCGGCGCGTTTCATGTCTATGCCGCGCGCTACCTCGGCCCGGCAACCGGTTATACCGTGGCCTGGCTCTACTGGCTGACGTGGACCGTAGCACTGGGTTCGAGCTTTACCGCCGCCGGGTTCTGCATGCAGTACTGGTTCCCGCATGTTCCGGTCTGGATATGGTGCGTCATCTTCTGCATGGCGATTTTCGCCCTTA
Organism: Kosakonia sp. S42; assembly: GCF_016624785.1. Taxonomy (NCBI): domain Bacteria; kingdom Pseudomonadati; phylum Pseudomonadota; class Gammaproteobacteria; order Enterobacterales; family Enterobacteriaceae; genus Kosakonia; species Kosakonia sp. S42. The sequence continues at coordinate 15,295 of NZ_JACVTW010000018.1, forward strand.
ACGTGGTCTCAACGCGCTTTTTCGCCGAGGGCGAGTTCTGGTTCTCGCTGGTAAAAGTAATCACCATCATTGCCTTTATTCTGCTTGGCGGCGCGGCGATCTTTGGCTTTATCCCGATGCAGGATGGCTCCCCCGCGCCAGGGCTTGCTAATATCACCGCCGAGGGGTGGTTCCCCCACGGCGGCCTGCCGATTTTGATGACCATGGTAGCGGTGAACTTTGCCTTCTCCGGTACCGAGCTGATTGGCATTGCCGCAGGCGAAACCCAGAACCCGCAGCAGGTGATCCCGGTCGCCATCCGCGCCACTATCGTGCGCTTGATCCTCTTTTTTATCGGCACCGTGTTTGTGCTGGCGGCGCTGATCCCGATGCAGCAGGCGGGCGTGGAGAAGAGCCCCTTCGTAGTGGTGTTTGAGAAGATTGGCATTCCTTATGCTGCAGATATTTTTAACTTTGTCATCCTGACAGCGATCCTCTCGGCGGCTAACTCAGGGCTGTATGCGTCCGGGCGCATGCTGTGGTCGCTCTCCAATGAGAAGACGCTGCCGCGCTGCTTTATGCGCGTCACCAAAAACGGCGTGCCGCTGACGGCGCTCTCCGTCTCTATGCTGGGTGGAGTGCTGGCGCTGCTTTCAAGCGTTATCGCCCCGGATACGGTGTTTGTCGCGCTGTCGGCGATTTCCGGTTTCGCCGTGGTTGCCGTGTGGCTCAGCATCTGCGCGGCGCATTTTGTCTTTCGCCGCCGCCATTTGCAGTCCGGCAAGTCGCTTGCGGATCTGCACTACCGCGCGCCGTGGTACCCGCTGGTGCCGATCGCCGGTTTCCTGCTCTGCCTGCTGGCGTGTGTTGGCCTGGCGTTCGATCCCGATCAGCGCATTGCGCTCTACTGCGGGCTGCCGTTTGTGGCCCTGTGCTATGGTGCTTACTGGCTGACCCATCATGAAAAAGCGAAGGAGAGTGAACATGTCGCGCCCTAATCCCCTGAACGCGCTGCTGGAGAAGCAGCCCTTTATTGTGCTCGACGGCGCGATGGCAACCGAGCTTGAAGCGCGCGGCTGTAACCTTGCCGATAACCTCTGGTCTGCGAAAGTGCTGATGGACGCGCCGGAACTGATCCGCGATGTGCATCTCGACTATTTCCGCGCCGGTGCGCAGGTCGCGATCACCGCCAGCTACCAGGCTACGCCGCTCGGCTTTGCCGCACGCGGCCTGGATGAAGCACAGTCGCGGGCGCTGATTAGCAAAAGCGTCGAGCTGGCGCAGGCGGCACGTGATGCCGCGCTGGCGGAAAATCCGCACGCCGGGCCGCTGCTGGTGGCCGGGTCCGTTGGGCCATATGGCGCATGCCTGGCGGATGGGTCGGAGTATCGCGGCGATTATCAGCGCACCGCTGACGAGTTTACGGATTTCCACCGCCCGCGCATTGAGGCGCTGTTAGCCGCGGGAGCCGATCTGCTGGCCTGCGAAACACTCCCCTCTTTTGCCGAGATAAAAGCCCTCGCCGCGCTGTTGCAGGCGTGGCCGGGTGCGCGGGCGTGGTTCTCATTTACCCTGCGCGACGCCCAACATTTAAGCGACGGCACGCCGCTCGCAGAGGTGGTGAAAGTGGTGGAAACGACGCCGCAGATTGTTGCACTCGGCATTAACTGCATCGCGCTTGCTAACACCAATGATGCGCTGGCGCATCTGCACAGCCTGAGCGCGCTGCCGCTGGTGGTCTACCCTAACTCGGGCGAAACCTACGATGCGGTAAGCAAAAGCTGGCATGCGCACGGGGCTGCCTGCGACACGCTGGCCGGGCATCTGCCCGCGTGGCTGGCCTCTGGCGCAAAGCTGATTGGCGGCTGCTGTCGCACCACGCCTCAGGATATCGCCGCCCTGCACCGCTGCTGCACAAAATAGTTATTCGCTGCGGCGGCTAGCGTGAACGCCAGCGTTGATGTCCCCAGCTCAGCGCGCCGTTAACGATAATCCTGCCGCCGCAGGCCGGATAGCCCGGCGGGTCGACCGAGACGTTGCGCATTGAAGGGAAGATATCGAAGCGCTGGAATAGGGCCGCCAGCCGTTGATGCTGCGGATTAAGCTCCGGCAGCGAAAACCACACCAGTTCGCCAAGCGAGCGCTCCAGCCACTCTTCAACCTCCCCCTCTTCGCTGGCGGGGTTGTTCAGCGCCGGGCTTTGCGCCATCGCCTGGAGTTGCGCATAGTGGCGGATACGCCAGCCGCAAAACTCCAGCGTTTCACCAGCGTAATAGAGCTCGTCGACATATTCGCTCTCGTCGCGGCTTAAGGTCTCCGCTTGCGCCTCGGTCAGGCTATCCAACAGGAAGCGCGCGGCAAGCGTCGGCAAGTGATGCACCACCAGCCCCGGATGCTCGCCACTGCCGCCACCCAGCACCAGGTTTTGCGGCGTGGCGTTGAAGTCATACGCTCCCCAGCCGCCGTCGCCCTCGATGGTTTCCAGCGGGTGGTAGATAGGCAGATAGCCAAGGGTGCCAATTATTTCGTGGTCAAAGCCATCGATGTAGCTCATAAAGATCCTTGTGCGTAATCGTTTTCATTAATTAAATTCAGGCTCATGCTATGAATTATTGCCGACAATATCATGACCGCCACAACATTTATTCTGTTGTTACCAATACGAGTTGGTCGGCTGAGTCATAGCAAAGAATGTTTTTATAATTTGGCACAATAACGCCATTATTTTGTGAGCACCAAAACATATAGTTCCAAACGGGTAAACCCCAATATGCCGCATCAATATTTTTAAAAGCAGAATCACTACTTATTCATATACCCTGGCAGCCATAAGCATATCGTAGAGAACCTTCCAGTTTATGTCTAACGGAACCTCTTGTTTTGTATTGACATAATACTGCTCCATGTCTTCGACCCACCCCTGTAGCGCATCCAAAAAAGAGGGGAGATCCCGATTAGCCCACTCTTCTGGACATGATTTGAGATCCTGATTGTATAACGTCAGAAAAGCCAGAAAATCTGCTTTTGATTTTATTTCTTTATCGTAGGGGATCATTTGCTCTCCTGATTTCTATATAAGCGATAGCGGTGGCTGATCACATTCCATGATCTTTCATTCCCGTAGTGACTCATTATTAATGACCGAGAGAACAAACTCTTTTTTATGAAGATTCATAACGTCCCCTAAATGCGCGCTTTCATTAGCCTGCAAAAGATCGCTTTTGGAACATAACGCCTTAGTAATGAGTGAGCGAATGATATCACTTCTGGTCACGATAAACTGCCAATGTCTGTTGCCTTGATGAATGCAAACCAGGAGGGTGCAGATCAAAAAGAGCAGGCAAAAAAAAGCCGTTCCTTGGGGTGGGAACGGCAAATACACATCACGGTCAAAATGAAACCATACATCATTCAGTTTCTATAAGTTTTACAGAGTAACTATTAAATATTTACTAATTTAAGAAAATGAAAATTGAGTGCGTATGGCTGCGAACATTCAGCAGAGAGCCTGCATCCGCGCAGCGTTCCCAGCATCACGATAGTGGTTGTGATTATGTAGATCACAGCTGCATCAGGATTACCCTAAAGTTTTTTTATATCCTGACGATAAAGCTGTTAAGGATGCATCAGTCGACGTCGATTGTTTATAAATAAAAAACAAAGGATTTATCATGCGGCTACTATTGTTAATTTCATCTTTACTATTTATCACTTCATGTGGCGATAAAAATAAATCAGAGTTTATGGATGGTTGCACAGGAGGGAACACGAGTGACTACGCACACAAAGTTTGCTCTTGTGCATACGATAAAATGAAAGATACCTATGGCGACCCGGAGAAGTGGGAATCCAGGATGTATAACGAGGGAACGAATAACTTGATTTCTGCGATGAAAAAATCAATTGAAAGTTGCCAATAAAATAAGGCTGCATATGCAGCCTTTTTGTTATTTTTTTAATGATGCATAAGCAATAAAACCAAACAGTAGTAAGCTACCGACAATAGCCCCCAGAGTGGGAAACCATATGAATGGCCAAACCAGCCCCCGGCCTATGTTGTAGGCCAGACCTTTGTAATTAAAATCACCCCAGATACTACCATATATAGTAGTTGCAATGGCCAACATAAAATAGACTGAAAAAAATGTGCCTTTAATGTTCATTTGATAACCCTATTTTGGTTTTTTTTGTTAATTACGTACTGTGTATTTTAATAGTATCAGGGGCCCGTCCGGATATCGAAAGTTATTATGCGTAAAATCTGTTTTTTTTTTACCTTTCGACTTTTTCTCGCCCATAAACGAAACTAAACCAAAATTTTCCTTAATAAGCAGAGCTATCCACTTCGCTATTAATTTAGTGCGCTGCTTTCTCTCAATAAGCCCTGCTACTGGGGTGATTACAATGAGTGCTGGGCCAGGGCCGGGACTTTTCCGGGAAGATCATCCAGCATGACCAGGTGGGTCTTTTCTGGTGGGCACAGTGTGACAGCCCCCTCAGGCTATCGTGAAATAGTCTGCCGGGATGGATTCATCTACTAACAGATAGTGTTCGCCATGCACCAAAACCCAGGGAATTATAAAATTTAAGCCCATTAGATTATCCCTACAGAGGGTTTAACCGAGGATAAAACGTCTACAACATCTTCTACTGTAGAAAAGAGGTAATGAACGACATCATCGTGTCTATTACCACGTTGTTCATTAAACCATTCCAGATACTTAGAGTTTTTGACAACGTAAATGCCCGTCAGCATGATTCCTTTTTGCTCATCTAGCATTTTCAGCAAGTCCCCTTCATCAGTTACTCTAAAAGCGTGGACCCAATCAAAAATTATTTTTGTCTTGCCAGATTTGGCATCGATGACAGAAGAAAAAAGTAATTCCAGCGCTCCCGATTTATATCGTAAACCCTCCAGTTCGGGGCTAAGAGGAAACTTCTCACTTAAGTTACTTAATTGTAAGCATTCAATCATATAAGATTACTCATCATATCTAACGTTATTCTCTACTAACCTGAGTGGATACCCATACCGGCCGACTATCTGAATTACACTCACAAACAATAACAGTTCTACCATCCTTTACGCTACCCCGCTGATGCCGGGGATATGTTTTATCTCAGCAGGAGATAAAACATCAAATTGACGTTCATACGGAGTTATATATACCAGGGTTATATCGGGCAAGCACAACGGGTGGCAAGTTAAGAGGAACAGCAGGCAAAAAAAAGCCGTTCCTTGGGGTGGGAACGGCAAATACACATCACGGTCAAAGTGAAACCATACATCATTCAGTTTCTATAAGTTTTACAGAGTAACTATTAAATGTTTTCAAGTGTAAGAGAGTGAAACTCCCTTGCGTCACAATCGCCGCTGACTCAACTGGCCGTGCGTTCCAGTTTGAAGACGCTGACCAGATCTTTCATCACTCGCGCCTGCTCATTGAGCATTTCTGAGGCAGCAACGGACTCTTCAACCAGCGAGGCGTTTTGCTGAGTGGTGGTATCAATCTGCCCGATAGCAATGTTGATTTGCTGAACGCCGTCGCTCTGTTCGAGGCTTGCACGCTCGATCTCTTTTAAAATTTCCGAAACGTTATCAACGTTCAGCACCATTTCATCCATCTTACCGTTCACCTGACGCACCATCTCCAGCCCGCGGTTACTCTGCTGCGTCGAGTTCTCTATCAGCGTGCGGATATCTTTTGATGAATTCGCCGTTTTCTGCGCGAGGTTACGCACTTCCTGCGCCACGACGGCGAATCCCTTGCCATGTTCGCCTGCGCGCGCCGCTTCGACAGCGGCATTAAGCGCGAGGATATTGGTCTGGAAGGCAATCGAGTCAATCAGGTTGATGATGTCTGACATCTTATCGGCTGAACTGCTGATGTTATGGATCTCCTCGGTGAGTGAGGTCATCAGCCTGCCATTATCTTTAGCGGCATGGCTTGCCCTTTCGGAGAGCTGCGAGGCGTTAGCGGTATTGTCGCCCGTGTTTTTAACCGTCGAAGAAATCTGCTCCATCGAGGCAGCCGTCTGCTCAACCGAACTGGCCTGCTCTTCAGTACGCGCCGAGAGATCGCGCGTCCCTGCCATGATCTGCGAAGCGCCGGTGGCGATGTTTTCCGCACCTGAGCGGATCTCCGCGACGATCTTTTTCAATTCCTCCTGCATATTGATGATGGCACTGGTTAACAGCCCGGTCTCATCTTTAGAAATGACAGTGATCTCATGGCCGAGATCGCCCCTGGCAATACGCTGAGCGGCATCCACGACCTGGCGAATGGGGTTAACAATATTCTTTGCCATCACCATTGCGGTGGTTACGCCAAAGGCAAGGCTAATAAGCGAGATGATTAACATGATGAGCTTACTTTGGCTGTAGTCAGCCAGGAAATCGTCATAGGAACCCTGCATCTCATTGCGTTGCAGCTTAATAAATTCGCTAATTTTGCTGATGTACTGCGTCGTGTAATCGCGCGTTCTGGCATTGTACTCATCAATGGCCGCATCGGGATTTGATTCAATAATCTCAATCACTTTGCTACGCGACTGAATATACGTGGCACGAGCCTGCTTAATTTGCTCAAGCATCAATTGTGATTGTTCATCATCCGCTGCTCTGCTCAGCTCGGTATACAATGCGCTTATTTTGCGAGACTGATCCGTAAGCTCATTAACCATATTTCTTTTACTTGCCGGATCTTTTTCAAGCAGCGCGTTTAGCAGTAAAGCACTGGTGTTATTAACCTGGCGTATCAGATCGTTTGCCAGCGCGGTTGTCGGGTAGACCTCCGTAACAATCTCGGTGATATTCCCTTTTGCTTCACTGAGACGATAAAGCGCATTCCCGGAAATTAAAGCAAGTAATAACAACAATACGCCAAAAGAGATCATGATTTTATTTCTGATACTCATGCCTGTTGTTTTGACTGCGTGCGAATCATTTCTCATATTATTCCCTTATTAAGTTTGCGGATATACCATTCGAATGAAAGAACGGCACAGGTTATATCGGCGTACAGGGAAGAGAGTTTATAAATTGATCGTTAAAAACTGTCTAAACGCGACATTCAATAGGCTCGAGCTATGGATAATTTAATATTGAAACGCTATTTCTAACTATAAATGAGCTTCTTCATTTTTTTTAACGTTAATAGTCGGTGTCAGTTAAAAATGGTGACGGAGAGAAGACTTTCGTTTGTAAAAAATTCGTAAGTCACTGAAAATAAAGAGTCAAAATCACATAATAAACACAATGTAAAGCATTAACTTATTTTTTACCGACCCGAAAGGATAAAAGCGTAAATAATTTATTACGCATTTCACATTTTATAACTAAATTTTTTATAGATTGTCAAAATAGAAAAGGACTTTAATCAGCTGTTAATCAATAAATTATTTCATAACGATCATTAATATTGAACTGCATCGCGCAGAATGGCACAACTAGAAATGAGAGGGCGCAGAATAATGTGGTCTTATTCCCGAGATCCCTTACTCCTCAACAATCAGCATTGCAGAACAGGATCTTTATAGCACTTAGATAATCTGTTAATTCTCATTAAGAAAAGAAACATCCATATCTGACGCGACCCGTAAAAATGAATTCACCACGGGATTGGATTCATTTTTTCTATATAACAGTTCCATAGTCATTCGGTCCGGAAAATCAAGTATTTCACGGTATGTTATCCCGGCCATTTTGATGTTGACTAATGTGCATGGCAATAATGCAAGACCATATCCTGCAGCAGTTAACGTCAGAGTGGCTATTGTATTTTTAGCCTGATGTGATATTACAGGAGCCGCACCTAGCAAGCGTTGTAAGATACTAATTTGTACACTATCGTTTCTCTCGTCGCTATATACGACAAATGCCTGATCTTTTAGCTGCTCACGTGAAATATATTTATTCGCTGCCAGAGGATGGTCATTTCTCATCCCTACTACCCAGTGCCATGACATAAGTTTTTGTGCAAGCAAATGTTCAGACAAATTATTATTAAAATCTGTCGCGAATGATACATCCAGTTCTTCATTGAGAATAGCTTCACAAATTTCCCATGGTGACATTTCTTCTAAATAAACTTCCACATCGGGATAATGTAAGCGGTATTGAAAAAGATAATGCGACAACATGCCGCTAAGTGCTGCGTTACCAACGTAGCCGATACGGATCACGCCGATCAATCCTTTCCCTGCCCTCTGAGCCAGTTCTACGGCAGAGTCAGCCTGCCTTAGCGTTTTTATGGCTTCATGATAAAACAATTCACCTGCTTTCGTTAAAGAGAGCCGCCGACTGTTCCTGATTAATAAAGTGGTACCAATAAGTTCTTCAAGCGCCTGTATTTGTTTGGTTAATGCCGGTTGCACAATATGCAATCTCTCAGCCGCTTTACCAAAGTGTTTCTCTTCGACAAGCGCAACGTAATAGCGTAAGTGACGGAGTTCCATGCCTTTTCTCCAGATACCAAACGATTACTTAAAGTTATTGTTCGATGATATCAATCTATTTGAGTGATTAAAATGTCACTCTTAATATATTTCAATACGCAGTCCATTTTCCTCCTGACGTAAAAGGTAAATAGTATGACCTGTTCAAATCGTATTGATGTTCATCAGCACGTGATCCCTCCTTTCTGGGCCGGTGAGCTGGCTAAACATGGCGGAGATCCATCCGGATGGAAAAGCCCAGTCTGGACACCAGAGGATGCTATTAATTTTATGGACGATAATCAGATCGCTACAGGTATTCTCTCTCTTACTGCCCCCAGTATTACTGCATGGCACGGTAAGAGCATGATTGATATGGCGAGAAAGGTTAATGAATATACTGCTGATCTGGTGCAGAAAATGCCTGGACGCTTTGGTAATTTTATAACCTTACCATTGCCGGATATTGATGCCTCGCTGTCTGAAATTAATTATGCCTATGAGCATTTAGATGCTGATGGTGTAGTGCTGATGACTAACTATCAGGGAATATATTTAGGAGACGAGCGTTTCAGCTCTGTATGGGATGAATTAAATCGTCGTTCTGCTGTTGTGTTTATCCACCCGGCCAAACCACCGATGGCATCAATAGCTGGTATTCCTGGCCCCGTCATTGATTATCCGATGGACACCACCCGGACAGCGATACATATGGTTGTAGAAGGTGTAATGAAGCGTTGTCAAAATATCAACGTGATCCTTTCTCATGCGGGAGGATTTTTGCCTTACGCTTCATATCGATTTGCTGAGTTATTACCCGGACTGCACCCGACGCTCAGCAAAGATGAGATGCTCGGGGAGATGAAAAAGTTTTACTTCGACACTGCGTTGTCCAGTAGTCACGTCGCTTTGAAAAGTCTGCTGGCCTTTGCAGAGCCGGGACATATCCTTTACGGTAGCGACTTTCCTTATGCGCCTGCGTCCGTCAGTACTTCATTCGCCCATCAGCTGGATAACTATGAAAACTATACGGGGGATCAGTTAAGAGAAATTAATTATCTCAACGGGCTTAAACTCTTCCCCCGTTTAATGAAATAAATGGCTCACTGGCGCAAAATCCAGCGACGGGGAGACAATGGTGTGGTTACGGCTTTTTAATAATCGCAACGCTTCGTTTGCTGCCTACCAACAGACTAATCCAGGCGGCCAATTTTGACCTGAGGGAGCTTCTCCCTCAGAGGGCTATGTAAAGGTAGAAAAAAGAGTTTACCCCGGCAGCGCTACAGGAGGGATGTAAACCACGATTTTCGCCGTTATCAGCTCTATCCTGATCATCTGGCTTTATCATTCCTGTCGCTTTCAATAACCGCTTCGCGCACGCTTGTTTTCCTGCCCCACAGAGTCCGTTATCATGCTCGCTACGCCTTCATGAACCGCCATGCAAATTCATGAGTTCCGGTGAGGAAAGTGATAAGCGATGAGAACAACAAACATCACTGACTCATTATTTTTCAAGAAGATGGACATCACTAACTGATGAGTACGACAGACAACCTCGACGCGCACACCCCCATGATGCAGCAGTACCTGAAGCTGAAAGCGCAGCATCCAGACATTCTGCTTTTCTATCGTATGGGCGACTTCTATGAGCTCTTTTATGACGATGCGAAACGCGCGTCGCAGCTGATGGATATCTCTCTGACCAAACGCGGAGCCTCTGCCGGGGAGCCGATCCCGATGGCGGGCGTGCCGCATCATGCGGTGGAGAACTACCTGGCAAAACTGGTGAGCCTCGGCGAATCGGTGGCGATCTGCGAGCAGATTGGCGATCCGGCCACCAGCAAAGGGCCGGTGGAGCGCAAGGTCGTTCGCATCGTCACGCCGGGCACCATCAGCGATGAAGCGCTGCTGCAGGAGCGCCAGGATAACCTGCTCGCCGCCATCTGGCAGGATAGCAAAGGGTTTGGTTATGCAACGCTGGATATTAGCTCCGGGCGTTTTCGCCTCAGCGAACCCGCCGACCGCGAAACCATGGCTGCTGAACTGCAGCGCACCAATCCTGCCGAATTGCTCTATGCGGAAGATTTTGCGGAAACCGCGCTGATTGAAGGCCGTCGCGGTTTGCGCCGCCGCCCGCTGTGGGAGTTCGAAATTGACACCGCCCGCCAGCAGCTCAATATGCAGTTTGGCACCCGTGATTTGATTGGCTTCGGCGTTGAGAACGCCGCGCGCGGCCTGTGCGCCGCCGGTTGCCTGTTGCAGTATGTCAAAGATACGCAACGCACCGCCCTTCCCCATATCCGTTCTATTACTATGGAGCGTCAGCAGGACACCATTATTATGGATGCCGCGACGCGCCGTAATCTGGAGATCACCCAGAACCTCGCAGGCGGGATTGAAAGCACGCTGGCCTCGGTGCTCGACCGCACCGTCACGCCGATGGGCAGCCGCATGCTGAAACGCTGGCTGCACATGCCGGTGCGCGATACGAAAGTGCTTACCGAGCGTCAACAAACCATCAGCGCATTACAGGATCGCGCCGCCGAGCTGCAACCGGTGTTGCGTCAGGTTGGCGATCTGGAGCGTATTCTGGCACGTCTGGCGCTGCGTACCGCTCGCCCGCGCGACCTGGCGCGTATGCGCTACGCCTTCCAGCAACTGCCGGAGCTGCGCAGGCAACTGGCTGACGTCGACTGCGCGCCGGTACAGGCGCTGCGTGAGAAAATGGGCGAGTTCAGCGAACTGCGCGAACTGCTCGAGCGCGCCATTATTGAAGCCCCGCCGGTGCTGGTGCGTGACGGCGGCGTCATTGCACCCGGCTACCATGCTGAGCTGGATGAGTGGCGCAGCCTCGCCGATGGCGCGACGGATTATCTCGACCGGCTGGAGATCCGCGAGCGCGAGCGCCTGGGGCTCGACACCCTGAAAGTGGGCTATAACGCGGTGCACGGCTACTTTATTCAGATCAGCCGTGGGCAGAGCCACCTGGCGCCGATCCACTATGTGCGCCGCCAGACGCTGAAAAATGCCGAGCGCTACATCATTCCTGAACTGAAAGAGTATGAAGACAAAGTCCTCACCTCGAAGGGGAAAGCGCTGGCGCTGGAAAAACAGCTCTATGAAGAGCTTTTCGATCTGCTGATGCCGCACCTCGGCGACCTGCAACAGAGCGCCGCCGCGCTGGCGGAGCTGGATGTGCTGATCAACCTCGCCGAGCGTGCCGATACGCTGAACTACTGCTGCCCCACCTTCAGTGACAAACCGGGCATCCGCATTAGCGAAGGGCGTCACCCGGTGGTAGAGCAGGTGCTGAAAGAGCCGTTTATCGCCAACCCGCTGAACCTGTCGCCGCAGCGCCGGATGCTGATTATTACCGGCCCAAATATGGGCGGTAAAAGTACCTATATGCGCCAGACTGCGCTGATTACCCTGCTGGCCTATATCGGCAGCTATGTCCCGGCGCAGAAAGTCGAGATTGGCCCGATTGACCGCATCTTCACCCGCGTCGGCGCGGCGGACGATCTGGCAAGCGGGCGGTCGACCTTTATGGTTGAGATGACCGAAACCGCCAACATCCTGCATAACGCCACCGAGAACAGCCTGGTGCTGATGGATGAGATTGGCCGCGGGACGTCAACCTATGACGGCTTGTCGCTGGCGTGGGCCTGTGCGGAGAATCTGGCGAATAAGATCAAAGCGCTGACGCTGTTTGCTACCCACTACTTCGAGCTGACGCAGCTGCCGGAGAAGATGGAGGGCGTGGCGAATGTGCACCTCGACGCGATTGAGCATGGCGATACCATCGCCTTTATGCACAGCGTGCAGGATGGCGCGGCGAGCAAGAGTTACGGCCTTGCGGTCGCGGCGCTGGCGGGCGTGCCGAAAGAGGTGATCAAGCGCGCGCGCGGCAAACTGCGGGAGCTGGAGAGCCTTTCGCCGAGTGCAGCGGGGACACAAATTGACGGCACGCAGATGTCGCTGCTTGCCCCGGCAGAAGAGACCAATCCGGCGGTTGAAGCGCTGGAGAATCTCGATCCGGACAGCCTGACACCGCGCCAGGCGCTGGAGTGGATCTACCGTTTAAAAAACCTCGTCTAAAAGCGCTGCCGGATGGCGCTAATGTCATCCGGCAACCTCCTCCTGCGCCACCCACTGGCGCAAAAAATCGACCAGCGCGCGCACTTTGGCAGAGAGATGCTGAGTATCGGCATAGACTGCGTAAACGCCCTGCGGCGCAAACTTCCACTCCGGCAACAGATGCACCAGCCGCCCTTCAGCCAGCGCGTTTTGCACCAGCCACGCTGGCAGCAGCGCCACACCACATCCGGCAAGGGCAAACGACATCAGCGCCTGCGCGCTGTCGGCGAAGATACGCGCGGGCTGCTTTATCTCCAGCATTTCCCCGCAGCCCGCCGCATCAGTGACCTGCCAGCGCAGCGGGGAAGCGAGCCGCTCATGAATAATCCACGGCGCGTGCGCCAGGGCGTGCAGCGTCGTTATCGGGTGCTGGCTAAGCCACTGCGGCGCGGCGACAGGAAGAATATCGAAGCGTGAAATCAGCGCCGCGTGATAGCGGGAGTCCGCCAGTGTGCCGAGGCGAATAGCAACATCGAAACGCTCGCTAATCAGATCCGCGTGATGGGACGAAGAGACGTGGCGAATACGCAGCGCCGGGTGACGCTCGCTGAAAGCGGCCAGCGCCGGGATCACCACCTGCGCGCCATACTCCGGCGTGGTGGTAATGCGCAGCTCGCCGCTGAGTCCAATATGGTTTGCCTGCACCTCATCCTGCAAATTTTCGGCATCCCGCAACAGCGCCACGCCGCGCTGGTAAAAGAGGCTCCCCGCCTCGGTCAGCGTTAAGCGGCGGGTGGAGCGTAGCAGTAGCGCCACGCCCAGCGAATCCTCAAGCTGGCGGATATTAAAACTGATTACCGCCTTGGTCTGCCCGAGCGTTGCGGCCGCAGCGGTAAAACTGCCGGTGTCGACGACGGCGATAAACATGGCGACGCGTTGCAAATTGAGCATCGCTTCTCTCGTGATTGTCAAAACAGGTTTGACAGTATATCGCCACCCGCGCCGTTTATCCTCTTTCTGCCAGCGGCTACAGTAGCGCTCCGCACAGAAGGAGGAAAAATGAGGTATCGCAACAAAGTCGCGGTGGTCTATCTGCTGGGCTTTTTTCTCGACTTGATCAATATGTTTATCGCCAGTGTCGCCTTTCCGGCGATGGCAGAGAGCCTGCAGGCGTCGGTCTCCGCGCTGGCGTGGGTAAGCAATGGCTATATCGCCGGGTTGACGGTGGCGATCCTCTTCAGCGCCCTGCTGACGCGCTTTATCGGCGCACGGCGGCTCTTTATGCTGTCGCTGTTACTCTTCAGCGCGGCGGGGCTGGCGGCGGGTTTTGCTGGCTCACTGGGCAGCCTGATTACCTGGCGCGTAGTGCAGGGGTTAGGCGGCGGGTTGCTGATCCCGGTCGGGCAAGCCCTTGCCTGGCAGCAGTTCAAGCCTCATGAGCGGGCAAAGATCTCCTCTGCCGTGATGCTGGTGGCCTTGCTCGCCCCCGCCTGTTCACCGGCGGTCGGAGGGCTGCTGGTGGAACTGCTCGGCTGGCGCTGGATCTTCTTCGTCACGCTGCCACTGGCCCTGCTGACACTGCTGCTGGCCGGGTGCTGGCTGAAAGAGGAGGCAAAGCCCGCCGTGTCGCGTCGGCTGCTCGATCTCTCTTTGCTGAAGAATTCACTGCTGCGCTTCGCCATGCTTATTTACCTCTGTGTGCCGGGGATGTTTATTGGCGTCAGCGTGGTGGGGATGTTCTATTTGCAGCGCATGATGGGGCTCACGCCTGCGGTGACCGGCGCGTTAATGGTGCCGTGGTCCCTCGCCTCCGCACTGGCGATCTCCGTGACTGGCCGCTATTTCAATCGCCTCGGCCCGCGCCCGCTGGTGATGATCGGCGCTCTGCTACAGGCAGTGGGCGTTGTGATGCTGCTGCTGGTTACCCCGTCGACGCCGCTGGCAATGCTTATCATCAGCTTCGCACTGATGGGCGCGGGTGGAAGCCTGTGCAGCAGCACCGCGCAGAGCTGCGCTTTTCTCACCATCGATAATCAGGCGATGCCGGATGCCAGCGCGCTGTGGAATCTTAACCGCCAGCTGAGCTTTTTTATTGGCGCGACGCTGCTGGCGTTTGTTCTCGGCCTGCTGCAGCACGCACTACCGATTCTTATCGCCTATCGCGGGACATTTATCCTCGCCGCGATAATTACGCTTTTCCCGCTTTTGGGCGCGCTGCGCCTTGATAACCAATACACCCTGCAACAGCTAAAACAGGAGCAACCATGAAGGTTTATACGACGGAGATTATTGATGCCCACATCGCCATTGAAGCGTGGCTGGGCCGTGGCGAAGGCGACTGTGCGACGCTGATGGCGCGCTTTAGTGACGCGTTCACCATGATTACCCCAGGCGGAGCAACGCTTGATAAGCCTGCGCTGGTCAATTTTTTCCAGACACAGCGCGCGGCGCGCACGGGGCTTAGCATTCGTGTGGATGATGTCGAAGTGCTGGCAGAGTGGGAAAGTGGCGCGGTGCTGCGCTACCGTGAAACGCAGCAATTGCCGGAACAGCTTGCACATCAGCGCTGGTCAACGGTGGTGTTTGAGAAAGATGCCGGGAAGCTTATGTGGCGGCATCTGCATGAAATGGCGCTTGCCGGGTAGCAGAAAAGAAAAAAGGCCAGTCTTTACGACCGGCCTTTTTGACGAGAAAGGGTGTTTATTCGCGGAACAGCGCTTCGATATTCAGCCCTTGCGTTTGCAGGATTTCGCGCAAACGACGCAGACCTTCAACCTGAATCTGGCGAACACGTTCACGAGTGAGACCAATTTCACGGCCTACATCTTCGAGTGTCGCAGCCTCATAACCCAGCAGACCGAAACGACGTGCCAGCACTTCACGCTGTTTGGCGTTCAGTTCGAACAGCCATTTGACGATGCTCTGTTTCATATCATCGTCTTGCGTGGTGTCTTCCGGGCCGTTGTCTTTTTCATCGGCCAGGATGTCCAGCAGCGCTTTTTCAGAATCACCGCCCAGCGGCGTATCAACTGAAGTAATGCGCTCGTTGAGACGCAGCATACGGCTGACATCATCAACAGGTTTATCTAACTGTTCAGCAATCTCTTCTGCGCTCGGTTCGTGGTCCAGTTTATGGGACAACTCACGCGCGGTACGCAGATAGACGTTCAGCTCTTTGACGATGTGAATCGGCAGACGAATGGTGCGGGTTTGGTTCATGATAGCCCGCTCGATGGTCTGACGAATCCACCAGGTCGCGTAAGTTGAGAAACGGAACCCACGTTCAGGGTCAAATTTTTCAACGGCGCGGATCAGCCCCAGGTTGCCCTCTTCAATCAGATCCAGCAGAGCCAGACCACGATTGCTGTATCGACGGGCAATCTTCACCACCAGACGCAGGTTACTCTCGATCATGCGACGGCGGGAGGCTACATCACCTCGTAGTGCACGGCGTGCAAAATAAACTTCTTCTTCGGCCGTCAAGAGCGGGGAGTACCCAATTTCCCCAAGATAAAGCTGAGTCGCGTCTAAAACACGCTGTGTTGCACCCTGCGATAACAGCTCTTCTTCAGCCAGGTCATTATCACTGGGTTCCTCTTCTACCAAGACTTTTTCGTCAAAAGCCTCTGTTCCGTTCTCATCAAATTCCGCGTCTTCATTTAAATCATGAACTTTCAGCGTATTCTGACTCATAAAGTGGCTCCTACCCGTGATCCCTGGGCAAAACACCTGACGCATTCTCATTTACCTCCGTTGCAGCGGCATCTGCGCTCACTGCAACGGAATAAGTGAGAATGACCTCACCTGCTTTGCACCGATTTATCGCTGCGGCAAATAACGCAGCGGGTTTACGGATTTCCCCTTGTAACGAATTTCAAAATGCAAGCGTGTAGAGCTGGTTCCGGTGCTACCCATAGTCGCTATTTTTTGCCCCGCCTTCACTTCTTGTTGTTCCCGGACCAGCATTGTGTCGTTATGGGCGTAGGCGCTCAGGTAATCATCGTTGTGTTTTATGATGATAAGATTACCGTAACCGCGCAGTGCGTTACCGGCATATACTACGCGTCCATCTGCGGTCGCGATGATAGCCTGTCCTTTACTGCCTGCGATATCGACACCCTTGTTACCACCCTCGGTGGCAGAGAAGTTATCGATAACATTGCCTTCAGTTGGCCAGCGCCAGGTTGAAATCGGCGAGCTGGTTGTTGTACTGCTGACAGTCGGTTCGGTTGTTGTACTAACGGAAGGTGCCGTAACAGGCGCTGTGACAGGTGTCGCAGGCTTGTTGTTCGGCAACATTTTATTAGCACTTTGTTCACCTGAAGTCTCAGAATACGTAATTGTCGGTTTCGAAGCAACCACCGCGGTTGAATTTTGCGCAGTTTTTGAGACTATTCCTTGTTCCGATGCATCAGCCTGCGTTATTGCATTTCCGCCTGTGATAGGTGTACCAGATGCATTCCCTACCTGCAACGTCTGGCCGACGTTCAAACCATACGGCGCAGCCACGTTGTTGCGCTGTGCAAGGTCACGGAAATCGTTGCCGGTGATCCAGGCAATATAGAAGAGGGTATCGCCCCGTTTTACGGTATAGGTGCTGCCGCCAGTGTAGCTCCCTTTCGGGATATTGCCGTATTTGCGGTTATAGACAATGTGACCATCTACCGTCTGTACCGGCTGTGCCTGGACAGGTTGAGACTGCATTGGCTGCACCGGCTGTACGGGTTGAACAGGCTGTACCGGTTGGACTTGCTGCATTTGCGGCTGCTGTGCGTTAGTGCTCATGGCAGGCGGCGGCGTAATGAGCATGCCTGAGTTGTCGCTGCCGCTGGCGCTTCCGCCTACGGAACTGACCGGTGCCGGAGTATTGTTGGAATTTGAACACCCTGCCAGCCAAAGCGAAACCAATGACAATGCCGCGACACGGCGTACGGTGAATTTCGGGCTTCCCGCGCTCATTTTTCCCCCAATATTATGTAAATTACCAATGACTTAAAGATAACCGCGAAGCTCGACGGCAAATTTGCCCACAATACGCTGTTATGGCCCGAAATACCCAGGATAAATCTGTAACTCAGGCCAACTCACCGCGTACCAGCGGAACAAAGCGCACGGCTTCAACGGTATCGATAATAAATTCGCTTCCCCGCCGACGAACCCGCTTCAACTGCTGGAGTTCGTCGCCCACGGGCAAAACGAGAATGCCGCCGTCATCCAGCTGCGACATCAGCGCGGCGGGAATTTCAGGCGGAGCGGCTGTCACAATAATAGCGTCAAATGGCGCGCGTGCTTGCCATCCTTGCCAGCCATCACCGTGACGCGTGGAGACATTGTGCAGATCGAGCTGCTTGAGGCGGCGGCGCGCCTGCCATTGCAGCCCTTTAATCCGCTCAACGGAGCAGACATGGTGCACCAGATGCGCGAGGATCGCCGTCTGGTAACCGGAACCGGTGCCAATCTCCAGCACGCGCGAATCGGGCGTCAGCTCAAGCAGCTCGGTCATGCGCGCGACCATATAGGGTTGGGAGATGGTTTGCCCCTGACCAATCGGCAGGGCGACGTTTTCCCACGCTTTGTGTTCAAACGCCTCATCGATAAATTTCTCGCGCGGCACCCGCGACAGCGCCTCAAGCACCTGTTCATCTTTGATGCCCTGCGCGCGTAGCTGATTGAGAAGATCCTGGATGCGTTTGCTTACCATTGCGTATTCACCCCAGCGCGATCCAACCAACCTGATACCACCTCTTGTGCACTGTAGGCGGTCAAATCTACGTGCAGCGGCGTAACGGAAACATAACCCTCATCAACGGCGGCGAAGTCGGTATCGGGACCGGCATCGCACTTCTCCCCCGGCGGGCCAATCCAGTAGAGGGTGTTGCCGCGCGGATCCTGCTGCGGGATCACCTGGTCAGCAGGATGGCGGCTGCCGCAGCGCGTCACGCGAATGCCCTTGATCTCACTCAGCGGCAGATCCGGGACGTTGATATTCAAAATGCGCCCGGTGCGCAGCGGCTCGCGGCTCAGCCCACGCAGGATGGCGCAGGTGACCGCAGCGGCGGTTTCATAGTGGGTGTGACCATTAAGAGAGACGGCGAGCGCCGGAAAGCCGAGATGACGGCCCTCCATCGCGGCAGCAACGGTGCCGGAGTAAATAACATCATCGCCGAGGTTCGGCCCGGCGTTGATGCCTGAAACCACCACATCCGGGCGCGGGCGCATTAATGCGTTCACGCCGAGAAAGACGCAGTCCGTCGGCGTGCCCATCTGCACGGCGATGTCGCCGTTATCGAAGGTAAAAGTACGAAGCGAAGATTCGAGCGTCAGCGAATTAGACGCACCGCTGCGGTTACGATCGGGAGCCACGACCTGAACGTCGGCAAACTCCCTAAGAGCACGGGCCAGCGTCTGGATACCCGGCGCGTGGATCCCGTCATCGTTACTCAGCAATATTCGCATAATCACCCGATGTGTTGATAAGTTCCCTGACCACACTGGTGGCAAAACTCCCCGCCGGTAGCCAGAAACGTACCTCGACGGTGGCGTCATCCCACCAGTTCCAGCTGAGCGCCTGCGGATAGAGCAACATCGCACGGCGCGCAGCGTCCACTTTTTCTCTCACCAGCAGCGTCTGTAACTCTGGCGCATCAGCAACTGCCTGCTGCTCAAACTCCAGCGCCGCGTCCTGTGTTCCCCACTCGCCGCGCCCTGGCAGCGGCGCGGTAATCATCAGTGCTTTCGCATCGACACGCGCCTGTAACTCGTCGCGCTCCTCAGTGGTCGCCACGAACCAGCTGCCGCGACCCGCTAATTGTAGCGCATCGCCGACAACAACCTGATTGAAGTCTGGTCTCTTCAGCCGCTCGCTGACCACCTGATTAAACAACGCGCTGCGCGCGGCGGACAACCAAAAACTGCGTTTGTTACGATCGCGAACCGGCGCATCGCTTTGCGCCCAGCGCAGCGCGCCTTGCAGGTTGCTACCGCCAATGCCAAAACGCTGTGCGCCAAAATAGTTGGGTACGCCCTGTTCTGCGATAGCCTTTAAGCGTGATTCAACCTCTGCGCGGTCACTCACCTCCCGCAGCACCAGCGTAAAGGCGTTGCCTTTCAGCGCGCCGAGACGCAGTTTGCGTTTATGGCGGGCATACTCCAGCACTTTGCAGCCTTCGAGCGTGAACTGGCTGAGATCCGGCATACCATTACCCGGTACGCGGGCACAAAGCCACTGTTCCGTTACGGCATGCTTATCTTTTTGACCGGCAAAGCTCACTTCACGCACATGAATTTTAAGGAATTTCGCTAAAGCGTCAGCAACAAAACGCGTATTGCAGCCATTTTTCAGAATTCGTACCAGAATATGCTCACCTTCGCCGTCTGGCTCGAAGCCCAGATCCTCTACCACGACGAAATCCTCCGGGCTGGCCTTCAGGATGCCATTGCCGCCAGGCTTACCGTGCAGGAAGGTGAGATTATCAAATTCCGTCATTTCGCCGCCTTCACTAACAGCGCCACCGCTTCACAAGCAATGCCTTCGCCGCGCCCGGTGAAACCGAGCTTCTCGGTCGTGGTGGCTTTGACGTTGACGTCATCCATATGGCAACCGAGATCTTCGGCGATAAAGACGCGCATCTGCGGAATATGCGGCAACATTTTCGGTGCCTGCGCAATGATGGTCACATCCACGTTGCCAAGCGTATAGCCTTTGGCCTGAATGCGTCGCCACGCTTCGCGCAGCAGCTCGCGGCTGTCTGCGCCTTTAAAAGCCGCGTCGGTATCCGGGAAGAGCTTACCAATATCCCCCAGCGCCGCAGCGCCGAGCAGCGCATCGGTTAACGCATGCAGGGCGACATCGCCGTCGGAGTGCGCCAGCAGCCCCTGTTCATAGGGAATGCGCACGCCGCCAATAATAATCGGGCCAGCGCCGCCAAAGGCGTGTACGTCAAAACCGTGTCCAATGCGCATTATGCTTTCTCCTGAAGGTCTGCATGGGTCAGATAAAATTCTGCGAGTCGTAAATCTTCGGGTCGGGTCACTTTAATATTATCCGCACGCCCGGCGACCAGCTCGGGATGATAGCCGCAATACTCCAGCGCCGAGGCTTCATCGGTGATGGTAGCGCCTTCATCTAACGCGCGGGTTAAGCAGTCGTGGAGTAACGCCAGCGGGAAAAACTGCGGCGTCAGGGCGTGCCATAGATCATTGCGCTCAACGGTGTGTGTGATAGCGGTTTGGCCCGGCTCGGCGCGTTTCATGGTGTCACGCACCGGCGCGGCGAGGATCCCCCCAACCCGGCTGGTCTCACGCAGGGCGAGCAGCCGGTTGAGATCGTCCTGGTGCAGGCAGGGGCGTGCGGCGTCATGCACCAGCACCCACTGCGCACCGGCAGCGGCCTTCAGGCCTGCCAGCACCGAGTCGGCACGTTCCGCGCCGCCGTTTACCACCGTAATCTGCGGATGGTTGGCAAGAGGAAGCTGCGCGAAGCGTTCATCGCCCGCGCTGACGGCAATAATCACCCGGCTGACGCACGGGTGGGCGAGCAGCGCGGCGACCGCGTGCTCAAGGATGGTTTTATCGCCGATGGAGAGATACTGCTTTGGACATTCCGTTTGCATGCGGCGGCCGAATCCGGCGGCCGGCACCACGGCACAGACGTCCGGAATGAGTGTTGCCATTCGTTAACCCGGGACTGTTTATGGTCTAGTTTGCGTATTCTGCGTGTTTTGTGTGTTCTGCGCTGAGCCCGCCGCGCGCTTTGACGCGTCCGGCACCAGACGATAGAAGGTTTCGCCCGGTTTTGTCATTGTCAGCTCATTACGAGCACGCTCCTCGATCGCTTCCTGGCCGCCATTGAGATCGTCAATTTCGGCAAACAGCTGATCGTTGCGCGCTTTTAGTTTTGCGTTTGTCGCCTGCTGAGCCGCCACATCTTCGCTGACGCGGCCGTAGTCATGCAGACCATTTTTGCCGAACCACAGCGAGTATTGCAGCCAGACCAGCAAAGCCAGCAAAAGCAGCGTTAATTTACCCATCCTGCCCCCTGAAAAACGGCATCATCATCCCATAACTTTTCGTCAGACTCCACTTCGGGGCCGGGTGATACCGCGCAAGCGCCAGACTTTATCATAAATGTTGAGCAATCCGAACCCGGACACATTGCCTTAACAGGCGTTACACCTTGAAGTATGGCGCGCCTTAGCCCACCAGCCAGAGGAAAAGGAGGCCAAACATCGCCGCCACGCTGAGCAGCGTCGCCACACAGCTGTAACGCAGTCTACCGTCGAGCAGCGAGTGCAGGGCAATTCCCACCACCACCGAGACCGGCATCAGGGCGAGAAAAAAGGGCCAGGTATAGAGAAGAAAAAAGAGCGTGTTGGAGCCGTATAAAAGAAAAGGGATTGCCAGCGCCAGCAGCCATGCGACAAAACCCACGATGGCACCCGGAAGCGACCATGTGGGTTCGTCGGCGGTCGGGGGAAGAGACGATGACCGCGGGAGGGTAATGTTATGACTGTTACGCATATCTGATCCTGTTGCCTGCACGACCGGTAAACGCGATACACACCTGTTCAGACGGCGCGAAAAGCAAACTCGCTAAAGCCTGAAGAGTGGGTGTATCGCCAGTACCGTCTCAGGATCTGATAATATCTTCCTGCCGCAGCAGGTCTAATAATTGGCTGACCAAATTTGTTACCAATTGTTCGCCATCGAGGTGCACTTCCGCCGCTTCTGGCGCTTCGTATACCGAATCAATGCCGGTGAAATTACGCAGCTCACCGGCGCGGGCTTTCTTGTATAACCCCTTCGGATCGCGCGCTTCGCAAATCGCCAGTGGCGTATCGACAAACACCTCAATAAAGCGCCCCTCGCCGAGGCGTTCACGCACCATCTGCCGCTCGGCGCGATGGGGCGAGATAAAGGCGGTCAATACCACCAGCCCCGATTCAACCATCAGCTTCGCCACTTCGCCGACCCGGCGAATGTTCTCTTTACGATCCGCGTCGCTAAAGCCTAAATCGCTGCACAGGCCGTGGCGCACGTTATCGCCATCAAGCAGATAGGTGCTGACGCCCGCGCGGTGTAGCGCCTCTTCCAGCGCCCCCGCCACGGTCGATTTACCGGAGCCGGAAAGCCCGGTAAACCAGAGCACAACCCCACGGTGACCGTGGAGCTGTTCGCGCTGCTGCGGCGTTACCGGATGGGCATGCCAGACGACGTTTTCGTCATGCTGCGCCATTATTTGCCTCCCAGCAGATCGCGCGCGCCCCAGTGCGGGAAGTGTTTACGCACCAGCTGGTTCAGCTCCAGTTCAAAGGCGCTGAACTCCGACGGCACAACCTGCGTATCGGTGTGCACTTCACGCACCATGCCTGCGCCAACGGTGACGTTGCTCAGGCGATCGATAAAGATCATCCCGCCGGTCACCGGGTTCTGCTGATAAGGATCGAGGGTCAGCGGCTCATCAAAGGTGACGTCAACCAGCCCGATACCGTTCAGCGGCAGGCTTTCCACTTCGCGCTGGTTCAGGTTGTTGATATCCACCTGGTACTGCACGGCGTCGATGCGCGCGCGGGTTTTCTTGCCCGCTACTTTGACCTCAAAACTCTGGCCCGCCTGCAACGGCTGCTCTGCCATCCACACCACATCCAGCGAGGCGCGCTGCACCGACGGCAGTGTCTCCTGCGCATCGAGGATCAGATCGCCGCGGCTGATATCAATCTCATCTTTCAGCACGAGGGTAATCGCTTCGCCCGCGCCCGCTTCCTGCAGATCGCCATCAAAGGTCACGATACGTGCGATGGTTGACTCCACGCCCGACGGCAGCACTTTGATGCGCTGCCCGACCTTGACCACGCCGGAGGCCAGCGTGCCGGAGAAACCGCGGAAATCGAGGTTCGGACGGTTAACATACTGCACCGGGAAGCGCATCGGCTGGCTCTCTACCACGCGTTTGATTTCAACGGTTTCGAGCATCTCCAGCAGCGTCGGGCCGCTGTACCACGCCATTTTGTCGCTCTGGCTGGCAACGTTGTCGCCCTCCAGCGCTGAGAGCGGGACAAAGCGGATATCGAGATCGCCCGGCAACTGCTCCGCAAAAGTGAGGTAATCCTGGCGAATAGAATCGAAGGTCGCTTCGCTGAACTCCACCAGATCCATCTTGTTCACCGCCACCACCAGGTGTTTGATGCCAAGCAGCGTGGAGATAAAGCTGTGGCGGCGGGTCTGATCCAGCACGCCTTTGCGCGCATCGATCAGCAGGATCGCCAGATCGCAGGTGGAGGCACCGGTCGCCATATTGCGGGTGTACTGCTCATGCCCCGGCGTGTCGGCAATAATAAATTTGCGCTTCTCGGTGGAGAAGTAACGATACGCCACGTCAATGGTAATGCCCTGCTCGCGCTCGGCCTGCAGGCCATCCACCAGCAGCGCAAGATCGAGTTTCTCGCCCTGGGTGCCGTGACGTTTGCTGTCATTGTGCAGCGTTGAGAGCTGATCTTCGTAGATCTGGCGAGTGTCGTGCAGCAGGCGGCCGATCAGCGTGCTCTTGCCGTCATCGACGCTGCCGCAGGTAAGAAAACGCAGCAGGCTTTTGTGTTGCTGGGCATGCAGGTACGCTTCGACGCCGCCTTCATCCGCAATTTGTTGTGCAATAGTGGTGTTCATGGCGGCTCCTTAGAAATAACCCTGGCGTTTTTTCAGCTCCATCGAGCCGGCCTGGTCGCGGTCGATCACGCGTCCCTGACGCTCGCTGGTGGTTGAGATCAGCATCTCTTCGATGATCTCCGGCAGCGTCTGCGCGTGGGACTCCACCGCGCCGGTCAGCGGCCAGCAGCCGAGGGTACGGAAACGCACCATGCGTTTTTCAATCACTTCGCCCGGCTGCAGATCGATACGGTCATCGTCGATCATCATCAGCATGCCGTCGCGCTCCAGTACCGGTCGCTCGGCGGCCAGATAGAGCGGCACGATCTCAATATTTTCCAGGAAGATGTACTGCCAGATATCCAGCTCGGTCCAGTTGGAGAGCGGGAAAACGCGGATGCTTTCGCCTTTGTTAATCTGGCCGTTGTAGTTATGCCACAGCTCCGGACGCTGGTTTTTCGGGTCCCAGCGGTGAAAACGGTCGCGGAAGGAGTAGATACGCTCTTTGGCGCGCGACTTCTCTTCGTCACGGCGCGCGCCGCCAAATGCGGCGTCAAAACCATACTTGTTCAGCGCCTGCTTGAGCCCTTCGGTCTTCATAATGTCGGTGTGTTTCGCACTGCCGTGCACGAACGGGTTGATACCCATCGCCACCCCTTCCGGGTTTTTATGCACCAGCAGCTCACAGCCGTAGGCTTTGGCGGTACGGTCACGGAATTCATACATCTCGCGGAATTTCCAGCCGGTATCGACATGCAGCAGCGGAAACGGCAGCGTGCCCGGATAGAAGGCTTTACGCGCCAAGTGCAGCATCACGCTGGAGTCTTTGCCGATGGAGTACATCATCACCGGATTGGCAAACTCGGCGGCCACTTCGCGAATGATATGGATGCTTTCCGCCTCCAGTTGTCGCAGGTGAGTGAGTCGTTTTTCGTCCATATCCCTTCCTTAAGCCAGATTAATCACGGAAGCGTCAAACGCCGCCGTGGCTGTCGTTTGCTGGAACCAGGCCAGTTCGCGATGAAGCGCAACCACTTCACCCACCACTAACAGGGCGGGCATCGGCGCGCCTGTAGCCAGTTCCTCAAGTTGTTCTAATGTGCCGGTAGTAATCTGTTGATCGGCGCGCGTGCCGCGGGAGATCACCGCCACCGGCGTGGTGCGCTCGCGGCCGTGGGCAATCAGCTGTGCGCTGATCTCGGCCGCTTTCATGGTGCCCATATAGATCGCCAGCGTCTGGCGGCTTTGCGCCAGCTGCGACCAGTCGAACGGCGCGCTGTCGGCTTTGTAGTGGCCGGTCACGAAGGTGACGCTCTGGGCGAAATCCCGGTGCGTCAGCGGAATACCGGCATACGCCGTCGCGCCCGATGCCGCAGTGACGCCCGGCACCACCTGGAACGGAATGCCCGCTTCAGCCGCCGCCTGTAGTTCTTCGCCACCGCGACCGAAGATAAAGGGATCGCCGCCTTTCAGGCGCACCACGGTTTTCCCCTCCTGCGCCGCTTCTACAAGCATGCGATTGGTTTCGTGCTGCGGCACGGCATGCACGCCCGCCCGTTTACCAACGCAGATCTTCTCCGCGTCGCGGCGGGTTAACTCCAGCACCGCATCGCTCACCAGATGGTCGTAAAAGACCACATCGGCCTGCTGGATCACCTGCAAACCGCGCAGGGTGAGCAAGCCCGCATCGCCCGGCCCGGCACCGACGAGGATGATCTCGCCGCTGGCCGATCCCGGCTGTTGTAACTCCGCTTCCAGCGCCCGCTCTGCCGCAGGCTCATCGCCTGCCGCCATGAGGCTGGCGAAACGCCCGCGAAAGGCGCTTTCCCAGAAGCGACGGCGATCGTCGGTGGTGCGGCGAAACGCTTTGATGCGCGTGCGCCAGCGCCCGGCCACCGCCGCCATCCGCCCGAGATTACCCGGCAGTAGCGCCTCAATCTTTTCACGCAGCAGCCGCGCCAGCACCGGGGCGTTACCGCCGGAGGAGATGGCGACGATCAGCGGCGAACGGTCAACAATAGAGGGGAAAATAAAGGAGCAGAGCGGCTGATCGTCCACCACGTTAACCAGCCGATGGCGCGCGTTGGCGCCGTCAAATACCCGGCGATTAAGCGCAGCATCATTGGTTGCCGCAATCACCAGAAACACCGCATCAAGCTGCGACTCATCAAATTCCGTGGCGATCCAGTGAACGGCCTGCTCATCGGCAAGCTGTTGCAGTTGCGGATCGAGTCGTCTGGCCACTATCTGTACGTGCGCGCCCGCACGGCGCAAAAAGGTGATTTTGCGCGCGGCAATTTCACCGCCGCCAATCACTAAAACAGGGCGGTCTTTTACAGCAGCAAACAGAGGCAGGTAATCCACAACGTTGTAACTCACTCACAGCCAGCAATAGGGGGACTATAGGGGGCGCGTTAGAACGAATGAAATTACGAATTGGAATGAGTAGTTCCGCAAAAGAATAAAGAGCTGGGAAAGCTCATACCAAAAAGTGCTTAAGGTGAGATTTTTCGCATGGTTAACGACAAATGAAATTGTGCAAACTCTGTCACAGTTTCATACTAAGCCCGTTTAAAATCTTGCTGCATAAAGGACTCACTATGTTTTCCGCATTGCGCCTCCGTACCGCTGCCCTGGCGCTCGGCGTATGCTTTATCCTTCCGGTTGCTGCCCGCTCTTCCCAACCCGGTGACATGGCAAATGAACAGGCGCGACATATCGCCAGCCTCTTTCCCGGCCGCATGACCGGCACGCCGGCCGAAATGCTCAGCGCGGACTATCTCCAGCAGCAGTTTTCCCAGATGGGTTATCAGAGCGATATCCGTAAGTTCAAAACCCGCTACCGCTACAGCACTAAAGATAATCAGCAGAGCTGGCAGAATGTGACCGGCAGTTCGGTGATCGCCGCCCATGAAGGGCGCGTGCCGCAGCAGATTATTGTGATGGCGCATCTTGATACCTACGCGCCGCAGAGCGATGCCGATGTTGATAACAACCTCGGCGGTTTAACGTTGCAGGGCATAGATGACAATGCCGCGGCGCTTGGCGTGATGCTTGAACTGGCGCAGGCGCTGAAAACGACGCCGACGGAGTACACCGTGCGCTTTGTCGCCACCAGCGGCGAAGAGGAGGGTCAGCTTGGTGCGGGGAGCTTTCTTGATCGCATGAGCGAGAAAGAGCGTAAAAACACCCTGCTGGTGATTAACCTCAATAACCTGATCGTTGGCGACAAACTCTATTTTACCAGCGGCAAAAACACCCCGGCCTCGGTGCGCAAACTAACGCGCGACCGCGCGCTGGCGATTGCCCGCTCGCACGGCATTCAGGCGTTAAGCGCCCCGGCGGGCGCGGAGAAGCGCAGCCCCTGCTGCCATGACGCGCAGGTGTTTGATAATGCGATGATCCCGGTGCTGTCGGTGGAAGCCGCCAACTGGTCTCTGGGGAATAAAGATGGCACCCAGCAGCGGGCAAAATCGAAGGCGTTTCCGGATGGCGTGAGCTATCACCGCGCGCGGCTTGATAACCAGCTCTATATCGATAAGGCGCTGCCGGGGCGAATTGAACACCGCAGCCGCGACGTGATGCGGATTATGCTGCCGTTGGTTAAAGAGCTAGCCAGGGCGGGAAATAAAAAATAAGCCTGCAGGTTTTAATTGCAGGCTATCTGAACAGGAGCAGTGCGCGAGGGTTTGAGCACCGCTCCGTTTAGAAGGATTAACGCTCGTCCCTGCGTCCACCCACTGCCGCCCACATTCTGCGGATATGAACCGTCACCTCTTCACGATCGTGATAGAGCTGACGCGCCTGGATCTGCGCGGCGATGCCGTGCTCATCCAGCTGCTGCTGGATATAGGCGAGATTGTTGGAGACCTCTTCATAGCGCTTCTTCATCGGCAGCTTGAGGTTAAAGATGGTTTCACGACACCACCCTTCTGTTAACCACTGCGCCATCAGCGCCGCCACTTTGGCCGGTTTTTCAACCATATCGCACACCATCCAGGAGATGTTGCTGCGCGTCGGACGATAGCGGAAACCATCTTCGCGCAGCCAGGTCACCTGGCCGGTATCCATCAGGCTCTGCGCCATCGGGCCGTTATCCACGGACGAGACCCACATGTTGCGCTTCACCAGTTGGTAGGTCCAGCCGCCAGGGCAGGCACCAAGGTCGACGGCATACATGCCGTTCGCCAGACGTTCGTCCCACTCATCGGCAGGAATAAAGACGTGAAACGCCTCCTCCAGCTTCAGCGTCGAGCGGCTCGGCGCATCGGACGGGAACTTCAGGCGCGGAATGCCCATATAGAAAGGCGAGTTGTTATAAGAGTAGGAGTAGCCGGTGTAGCAGCAGCCTGGGGCAATAAAGAAGATATGCACCACCGGGCGGGTCGCCGAGTCGCTGCGCGCGAGGATGCCCGCTTCACGCAGCGCACCGCGCAGCGGCACGGTGAACTTACGGCAGAACTTCATCAGCTCTTTGCTTTCGTTGGTGTCGGCCACTTCAACGCGCAGATCGCCGCCCTTCTCCACCACGCCCTGCAGCATGCCGACGATCGGCGTAATGCGATCGTCCGGCGGCAGGTCACGCAGCAGTTCCCCGACGACAAACATCTGGCGGGCAAAAATCAGCGAGCTGAACGGCAGTTCGCGCGCCAGTTTGTCGGCATCTTCTTGCTGATAGCACTCAAAAATGACATAGCCCGCGTTCTCTTTGACGCGGGCGAAACCGAACACGTTCTGGCGTCCGGCTTTATCGTTAATTTCGGCTGCGCACTCTTTCTCAAAACCCGGGCGGCACAGCAATACCACTTTATTCATGAACAACGCCCCTACGTTTCAGACGAATTGCGCCAATTAACATTAATGCCCAGCCGATTAAGAAGCAGACGCCGCCGACCGGGGTAACAAACGCCCACAGGCGTAAATGGGAGAGCGCGAGGCAGTAAAGACTACCGCTGAACAGCACGGTGCCGAGCGCCAGGAACACGCTGCTCCAGTAAAACCAGATGCTGATGCGGCGCTGCATCGCCACCGCAAGACCGAACACCGCTAAGGTGTGGAACGCCTGATACTCAAGGCCGGTCTGGATCCAGCTCATCTCGGTGACGCCGAGTGACTTGCTTAACACGTGCGCGCCGAATGCGCCCAACGCGACAAAGATAAAACCGCTTATTGCGGCGAAAATCAGCATAAAACGGCTGGTCATGTTACTTCCCCAAGAGTCATACGCGCCCTGCGCGCGCGAATTATTGTTCGTAGCGGAAACGGAATTTCTCCTGCTCGCTTGCCGCTTTGGCCAGGATCCACTGACGAAAGGCCGCTATTTTACCCAGTTCTGCCTGGCTGTCATGACAAACCAGATAAAAAGCATTTTTACTCACCAGCACATCGTTAAACGGGCAGACCAGACGACCCGCTTCGATCTCCGATTGCGCCATCACGTTGTTCGCCAGCGCCACGCCCTGGCCATGGATCGCCGCCTGCAGCACCATCGAGCTGTGGCTGAAGATCGGCCCCTGCTGAACATTGAGGTTAACGCCCAACTGACGGGTATAAGTTTGCCAGTCGCGGCGCGAAGCATCATGCAACAGGGTGTGGCGCGCCAGATCGTCCGGCGTCTTTAACGCCTTCTCGCCGGTCAGCAGCAGCGGCGAGCAGACCGGGAGCAGATATTCGGCATAGAGTTTTTCCACGCGCAGGCCCGGCCAGTTGCCGCGACCGTAGAAGATCGCCACGTCAACATCGTCGGCGAGCTTGTCCTCTTCGCGGTCGACCGCCTGGATGCGCACGTCGATTCCCGGATAAGCTGAGTTAAAGCTGGAGAGTCTCGGCACCAGCCACTGAATGGCGAAACTGGGCAGCAAGCTGACGGTCAGCGCGCCCTTTGCGCTACGCGCCTGCAATTTGCGGGTGGCTTCATTGAGCTGGGAAAATATCTCTTTGATATCCTGAAAATAACTCTGCCCCTCCTCCGTTAACAGCAGCGAACGGTTGCGGCGGCGAAAGAGTTTCAGGCCGAGAAAATCCTCGAGAGACTTGATTTGGTGGCTTACTGCGGCCTGCGTCACAAATAGCTCATCGGCCGCGCGGGTGAAACTTAAATGGCGGGCAGCGGCATCAAAAACACGTAATGCATTAAGAGGTGGTAATCGCTTGGACATGGTTTATCAGGCTTAGATGTAAACTGAATTTAACAAACAGGAAACAGTAGTTAACCTATTAGTTTTTTTTATCTGAGCCATTATAAATTGTCCGTTGAGGTTGCACCAGCAAATACCTATAGTGGCGCCACTTCCTGAAGCCGGAACGAAAAGTGTTTTGGAATTGAGATTCTGAAGGGCTTTTGGCTTACGGTTGTGATGTTGTGTTGTTGTGTTTGCAATTTGGTCTGCATTTCAGACCCCGGTAGCGACGCTACCCCTTTTTCACTTCCTGTACATTTACCCTGTCTGTCCATAGTGATTAATGTAGCACCGCAAATTGCGGTGCTTTTTTTTTGCCTGGCGTTCTGGATTATTTCTCCAGAGCAACCATCTCTTTCACGTCAGAACGGTTGATCTGCTGCTCATTACCGTTCGCGTCTTTGTAGGAAATCATTCCTGTCTGGTCGTCAGTTTTCGGCTTGCCTTCGGAAATGATTGTACGGCCATCGTTGGTGTGCAACGCGTAGTTCGGGCTGGAACAGGCGCTCAGGGCGAAAGCTAAAGTACAAGCAGAAATAATTGCGGCAGTCTTCTTCATCTTCTTCTCCTTGATTTATTCTGGCAATTAATGCTGTGAAATACTCTTACTGGAAGAGTCTCAAACACGTTACTTACACTTATCAGCATAACCTGCTTACGCAGTTCCGCCAGTACAAACAGATAATTCCGATGGTTATCAATCCCCTTGCCCACGGAAAAAAAGTGCGCGACCATCGTCGGCCTACAGATGAGGATAAGTATGAACGCATTTAATCCTTCGCAGTTTCGCGCCCAGTTTCCGGCGCTGGCCGACGCGGGTGTCTACCTCGACAGCGCCGCGACCGCGCTGAAACCGCAGACGGTAATCGACGCCACGCAGCAGTTCTACAGCCTGAGCGCTGGCAATGTTCACCGCAGCCAGTTTGCCGAAGCGCAGCAGCTCACCGCCCGCTACGAAGCCGCACGCGACCAGGTCGCCACGCTGCTCAATGCCCCTTCCGGCAAAAATATTGTCTGGACGCGCGGCACCACCGAGGCGATCAACATGGTTGCCCAGTGCTATGCCCGCCCGCGCTTAAAAGCTGGGGATGAGATCATTGTCAGCGAGGCAGAGCACCACGCCAACCTGGTGCCGTGGCTGATGGTCGCGGAGCAGACCGGCGCAAAAGTGGTGAAACTGCCGCTGGCGGACGATCGCCTGCCGGATCTTAACCAGCTTCCTGCCCTTATCACCTCCCGCAGCCGCATCCTGGCGTTGGGACAGATGTCCAACGTCACTGGTGGCTGCCCGGATCTCGCCCGCGCCATTACGCTTGCCCATCAGGCCGACATGGTGGTGATGGTCGATGGCGCGCAGGGCGTGGTTCATTTCCCTGCCGACGTGCGGCAGCTCGATATCGATTTTTACGCCTTCTCCGGTCATAAACTCTATGGCCCAAACGGCATTGGCGCGCTGTATGGCAAAGCGGAGCTGCTGGAATCGATGACGCCGTGGCTCGGCGGCGGCAAGATGATCAGCGAAGTGACCTTTGCGGGTTTCACCACCCAGCCCGTGCCTTATAAGCTCGAAGCGGGCACCCCTAACGTGGCGGGGGTGATTGGCTTGAGCGCTGCGCTGGAGTGGCTGAACGGAATTGATATTGCGCAGGCTGAACGCTACAGCCGTGGGCTAGCGACGCTGGCGGAGGAGCAGTTGGCACAGCGCCCCGGTTTCCGCTCGTTCCGCTGCCAGGACTCCAGCCTGCTGGCCTTCACGTTTGACGGCGTGCATCACAGCGATATGGTGACGCTACTGGCGGGTTACGGCATCGCTCTGCGCGCGGGCCAGCACTGCGCCCAGCCGCTGCTCGCCGCGCTTGGCGTCAATGGCACGCTACGCGCCTCATTTGCGCCCTATAATACTCAACAGGATGTCGATGCGCTGGTCAGCGCCATCGACCGCGCTCTGGAACTATTGGTGGATTAATGACAAGCCCAGCTTTCGCCGGACATCCGTTCGGCACCGTGGTCACTGAAGAGAGACTGCGCCAGACCTTTGGCGCGCTCAACGCGTGGGAAGAGAAGTACCGCCAGCTGATTATGCTCGGCAAGCAGTTGCCTGCCGCAACGGACGAGATAAAAGCGCAGGCGCAGGAGATCCCCGGCTGCGAAAACCGCGTCTGGCTCGGCTCAACGCGTCTTCCCGACGGCACGCTGCACTTTTTTGGCGACAGCGAAGGACGTATCGTGCGCGGTTTGTTAGCGGTCTTGCTAACAGCGGTGGAGGGCAAACGCCCGCAGTCGCTTATCGAGAACGATCCGCTGGCGCTGTTTGATGAGTTGGGGCTGCGCAATCAGTTGAGCGCCTCGCGCAGCCAGGGGCTGGCGGCACTGGCCGCCGCCGTGCAGGAGCAGGCTCGTCAGGCGCTGGCCTGACGCTCTGCTTTCGCCATCAGTTTTTTTAACGCATGGGAGACCGCGACAAAGCCAAAGGTGGCGGTCACCATCGTTGCTGCGCCAAACCCGGCGGCACAATCCATCCGTTTTGGCCCTTCCGCGCTGCTTTTCATCGCACACACCGAACCATCCGCCTGCGGATAGACCAGCGCTTCGGTGGAGAAGACGCAGTCGATGCCGAGTTTGCCTTTACTGTTTTTCACCACGCCGAAATCGCTCTTCAGCCGCTCACGCAGCTTTGCCGCCAGCGGATCCTGAATGGTTTTCGCCAGATCGCTCACCTGGATCTGCGTCGGATCGATCTGCCCGCCCGCGCCGCCGGTGGTCACCAGCGGGATCTTATTGCGGCGGCAATAGGCGATCAGCGCCGCTTTTGGCCGCACGCTATCAATAGCGTCAATCACATAGCTGAACGAGGTGCTCATCAACTGCGCCACATTATCAGCGGTGACGAAATCGTCGATTACCGTGACACGGCACTCCGGATTGATGTCGCGAATGCGCGCGGCCATCACTTCCGCTTTCGCTTCACCGACGGTGTCGCGCAGAGCATGGATCTGCCGGTTGGTGTTGGTGACGCAGACATCATCCATATCAATCAGCGTGATGGCGCCAATTCCGGTGCGTGCCAGCGCTTCCGCGACCCACGAGCCAACGCCGCCGATGCCGACCACGCAGATATGCGCATCGGCAAACCACTGCAGCGCTTTTTCACCATACAAACGCGCCGTCCCGCCAAAGCGCTGGCGCCAGGCGTCGCTGATTACTGCTGACATATGAAACCTCAAGCTGAAACAGAGAACCCCCTCCGGGACCGGAAGGGGTGAAGAGTTTACCACATTCCCTTAGCCGCTAAAGACGTTGCCCGTCAGACCCGCGCCCGGCGCGTTCTTCAGGATCCAGACGCGGCCATAGTGGTTATACCAGCCAGCGCGATGCCCGGCTTCCGCGCCGATACCCTGATAGATGTCGAAGTGCTGGCCTTTAATTGCCCCGCCAACATCCAGCGCCACCATCAGGCGCAGCTCATACTGGCCGTTGAATTTGCCTTTACTGTCCAGTTGCGGCACTTCCGCCAGCAGCGTGGTGCCCGGCGGGATCACGGTTTTATCAGAAGCAACCGACGCGCGACCAATCAGCGGCACGGAGCTGGCGCCTTTTACCGGAGCCCAGGATTGCGGTTTAAAGAAGACAAAGGAGGCGTTCTCCTCCAGCAGCGCACGCACTTCCGCTTCGCTGTGCTTCTCGCCCCACTCGCGGATCGCCTGCATCGACATATCTTCGCGCTTCACTTCACCGCGATCGATTAACACTTTGCCGATGCTGCGGTAGGCATGACCATTTTTACCGGCGTAGCTAAAGAAGTTGAGCGGGCTGCCGTCACCGAAATCGATATAGCCGCTGCCCTGCACATCCATAATGAAGTTGTCCATCAGCGAGTTGCTGTAGGCCAGCACATAGTTCTCGCTAAGCGCCCCGGCGTAGATCTCCGCGCGCGAAGGCAGGCGGCCGCGTTTTGACGGCATGCGGTAGATAGGATACTGGAACTCGCCCTGGCGGGTGTGGCGCGCCTGCACCACCGGCGTGTAGTAGCCGGTAAACTGCACGTTGCCATAGTTGTCTGTGCCTTCCATCTGCCACGCGTCAATGCCGAACTGGCGCAGCGAGCGGGTATCGCCCCCGGCGCGCAGCCAGGCTTCAATGGCGTTATAGACGCTGCTCTGGTTGCCATAAAGGCGCGGTGCAGAGCCTCTGATCTGGCTCACCTGCTCGGAGAAGTCTCCGGCATTAATCGGTGCGCCCACGGCGTCAGGCTGATTAACGAGGGAAAAAGGCTGAGAGAATTTTCCGTCTTTATACTGTTGACCGCGATCGGTCGGTTTAGAAGAGCAGGACGCGAGAAGTGCCACCATCGCGCCTGTGAGTACGAACCTAGCCCAACGTGCTTTCATTGTTTCTCATCTTTTGGTTAACCCCAAGCCGGATGAAGATAACAAACCGCTGTGGCTAATGAAATGCACAAGAACATTCCGACACCAGTTTTGTTTAAATCTTAAGCACATTGTGTTGTTTTTAAACATAAAGTCCTTAAATCGACAAATGTCGCAAAAAAAGGTTGCATCAAATCGTCTACGGCGTATAGTGCGCTTCCACGGACGCGGGATGGAGCAGCCTGGTAGCTCGTCGGGCTCATAACCCGAAGGTCGTCGGTTCAAATCCGGCCCCCGCAACCAACACAATAAACACCTTAACGGGTGTTTTTTTGTTTCTGGCGTTTGTAAAAGCGCGCAGCAAACAAGAGAAAAAAAATGGCGCCCATCGGCGCCATTCTGTTATCCCCTTCTCGCCAGCGTCGCGCCATCCGCGAAGTAGGCTTTAATCCCTGCCAGAATCGACTCTGCGACTTCCTGCTGGAATTTTGCGGTCTTGAGCTTACGCTCCTCTTCCACATTACTGATAAACGCCGTCTCAACCAGAATCGACGGGATATCCGGCGCTTTCAGCACCGCAAAGCCCGCCTGCTCAACGCTGTTCTTATGCAGGTTATTGACGCGCCCCAGCTTATTAAGCACCGCTTTGCCAAACTTCAGGCTGTCGTTGATGGTCAGCGACTGCACCATATCGAACATGGTGTGATCGAGATAGCGGTCACCGCTTTTGCTTACGCCACCAATCAAGTCCGCCGCGTTCTGCGTATCCGCCAGATATTTCGCCGCTGTACTGGTCGCCCCTTTGGTCGACAGCGCGAAGACGGAGGAACCGTGCGGCTGGCGGCTGCTAAAGGCATCGGCGTGAATCGAGACAAAGAGGTCGGCGCGCTGCTTCTGCGCTTTCGCCACCCGCACCTTCAGCGGAATAAAGACATCCTCATTGCGGGTCATATAGGACTTCATATTGCCCTCTTTCTCGATAAGCGCATGCAGGCGGCGAGCGATTTGCAGCACCACATCCTTCTCACGGGTTTTATATTTCCCCGTCGCACCCGGATCTTCCCCACCATGACCGGGATCGAGCATGATCACAATTGGCCTGTCGCGCCCGGCTTTGCCCGGCTGCGGGCCGCTCTGCGCGGGCGGCACCTGCTTATCAAGATCGCCCTGGTTGTACTCTTCAAGCAGCGCCAGCAGCGGATCCTGCACATCCTGCGCATTCGCCGGATAGAGATCCATCACCAGACGCTCTTTGAAGCCTGCGACCGGCGCCAGCGCAAAGAGTTGCGGTTTCACATTCTGCTTAAGTTCAAACACCATGCGCACCGTCTGCGGATCGAACTGACCCACACGGGCTGATTTGATAAAGGGATCGTCACTGCGGATCTGCGTTCCCATGCCCTTAAGCACGGAGTTGAGGTGAACGCCTTGCAGATCCACCACCAGGCGGTCGGGGTTGCTCAAGGCGAACTGTTTGTACTTCACCACGCGGTTCGATTCCACCGTCACACGGGTATAGCTCGACGCAGGCCAGACGCGCACGGCGACCACCTGACTGACGGCGGCCAGGCCAATCTGGCTCACGCTTAATAACCACATCGCCCCCGCACCCTGTAATAATTTGCGGCGGCTCAGCGCTGAATGACTTCCCGACATGCTTCTCCCGAGCAATTTGTTTAAATAATGCTTAACGTCAGAATTGACGGAAAACTTTAGCGAATGATGCATAAACTGTCATCTTTTAAAGGGTAAACATATGTCTGGCGCTATGCTTCACAAAGACGGGAGAATCCTGGGTTAAGAAAATTTGTGCTTGCAGCGAAGGCAATAAAAGAATAAAAATACACTTTTTACGAATAATCATGCAGTGAGGATAGGCCGTGGTCAAAGAGCGCAGAACCGAACTGGTGCAGGGATTTCGCCATTCCGTTCCCTATATCAACGCCCATCGGGGAAAGACATTCGTCATTATGCTCGGGGGTGAAGCCATCGAGCATGAAAACTTCTCCAGCATTGTCAACGACATCGGCCTGCTGCATAGCCTCGGGATCAGGCTGGTGGTGGTCTATGGCGCCCGCCCGCAAATCGACGCCAACCTTGCTGAACATCACCACGAACCGATCTACCACAAACACACCCGCGTTACCGACGCCAAAACCCTTGAACTGGTGAAACAGGCCGCAGGGCTTTTGCAGCTGGATATCACTGCGCGGCTGTCGATGAGCCTCAACAATACGCCGCTGCAGGGCGCGCATATCAATGTGGTCAGCGGTAACTTTATTATTTCGCAGCCGCTGGGCGTTGATGACGGCGTTGACTACTGCCACAGCGGCCGCATTCGCCGTATTGATGAAGAGGCGATCCACCGCCAGCTCGACAGCGGCGCGATTGTGCTGATGGGGCCGGTTGCGGTTTCCGTCACCGGAGAGAGCTTTAACCTCACCTCCGAAGAGATTGCCACCCAGCTGGCGATCAAGCTGAAAGCGGAGAAGATGATCGGCTTTTGCTCGTCGCAGGGTGTGATGAATGATGAAGGCGAAATTGTTTCTGAACTGTTCCCTAACGACGCGCAGGCGCGTGTCGAAGAGCTGGAGCAGCGCGGCGACTACCACTCCGGAACCGTGCGCTTCCTGCGCGGCGCGGTAAAAGCGTGCCGCAGCGGCGTGCGTCGCAGCCACTTAATCAGCTATCAGGAAGATGGCTCGCTGTTGCAGGAGCTCTTCTCCCGCGACGGTATTGGTACGCAGATTGTGATGGAGAGCGCCGAGCAGATCCGCCGCGCCACCATTAACGACATCGGCGGCATTCTGGAACTGATTCGCCCGCTCGAGCAGCAGGGCATCCTGGTGC
Source organism: Kosakonia sp. S42 (assembly GCF_016624785.1). Lineage (NCBI taxonomy): Bacteria > Pseudomonadati > Pseudomonadota > Gammaproteobacteria > Enterobacterales > Enterobacteriaceae > Kosakonia > Kosakonia sp. S42. The sequence continues at coordinate 52,823 of NZ_JACVTW010000018.1, forward strand.
GCCGCTCCCGCGAACAGCTGGAGATGGAGATCGATAAGTTCACGATCATTGAGCGCGACAACCTGACTATCGCCTGTGCGGCGCTCTACCCCTTCCCGGAAGAGAAGATTGGCGAGATGGCCTGCGTGGCCGTGCATCCTGATTATCGCAGCTCGTCACGCGGCGAAGCGCTGCTGGAGCGTATTGCGTTGCAGGCGCGGCAGATGGGGCTCAGCAAGCTGTTTGTGCTCACCACCCGCAGCATTCACTGGTTCCAGGAGCGCGGCTTTACGCCGGTGGATATCGACTCGCTGCCTGAAACCAAAAAGCAGATGTACAACTACCAGCGGCGCTCAAAAGTGCTGATGGCCGATCTGACCTGATTCACGCCCCGCCCTGTGCGGGGCGTTTTATTTCAGGGCGCTGAACAGCGCTTCAAGTCCGCTGCGCCGCTCGGTGCGGGTAGCAATCGCCTGGCCCAGCACGCGCTCATCGGCATAGAGCGAGAGCCGTTTACGTGCGCGAGTAATCGCGGTGTAGACCAGCTCGCGCGTCACCACCGGCACGTTTTGCGCAGGCAGGATCAGCGCGGCGTGATCGAACTCAGAACCCTGCGATTTATGCACCGTCATCGCCCAGGCGGTTTCATGCTCCGGCAAACGGCTCGGCTGCACCGACTTGATCTTACCGCCAGGTAGCGGGAACCAGACGCGCATCCCCTGCCCCTGATCCAGCGCAATACCGATATCACCATTGAACAGCCCCAGCGCGGAGTCGTTGCGCGAAATCATCACCGGCCTGCCGTGGTACCAGCGTGAGAAGGGCTGGCGGGTAATTTTACGCTGACGCACCAACGCCAGCTCAAGCCGTTCATTCAGCCCGCTGACGCCAAAAGGCCCTTCGCGCAACGCGCAGAGCAGCTGGTACTCGCCGAAGGCGGCGATAATCGCGTCCGGTTCGGCATGGCCCTGCACCAGCGAGAGATAGTGCCCATAGCCCGCCAGCGCGTCGTCAATCATCTCCTGATAGGCTTCGGCACTGTTGAGCGGTTTCCGCTCGATATCCTCAAAGCCCTGGCTGAAGACCGCCTGCGTGGCGCGCTTATCACCGCGGTTAACCGCGGCGGCCAGTTGACCGATGCCGGAGTGGCTGCCGAAGCGATAACTTTTTTGCAGCAGGCAGAGGCTGTCGCGCAGCGCGGTGGCGGCCTCGCCTTCGCCTGCGGGCACTTTCGCACCGGTTAAGCGTGAGAGTTGCGCCGCGCGCGTCGCACTGTAACCGGCATTTACCCAGGCGCAGATATCCCCCAGCACCGCACCGGCCTCAACGGAGGCCAGCTGATCGCGATCGCCGAGGAAGATCACCCGCGCCCGCGGCGGCAGGGCATCAATCAGCCGCGACATCATCGGCAGGTCAATCATTGACACCTCATCCACCACCAGCACGTCCAGATGCAGCGGGTTGAGCGCGTGATGGCGCATGCGCTGGCTTCCCGGCTGTGCGCCGAGCAGCCTGTGCAGCGTGCTGGCCTCATCCGGCAGCAGCGCTTTTTGCGCCTCATCAAGGGGTAGCTGGCGCAGCGCGTTGCCGAGGGATTCGGTTAACCGCGCGGCGGCTTTACCGGTCGGCGCCGCCAGGCAGATACGGCAGCGGCTGCCATTGAGCGTTTGTACCAGCGCCGCCAGCAGCTTCGCCACGGTGGTGGTTTTACCGGTTCCCGGCCCGCCGGAGATCACCGAAATTCGCCGGGTAAGCGCCACGGCGGCGGCGACTTTTTGCCAGTTCACCTCGGCTTCATTGTCTGGCGGAAAGAGTGAGGCCAGCGCCTCAGAAAGCCGGGCTTCATCCGCCTCATCAATGACTTCCTGGGCGGCAAAGAACTCCGCGACACGTCGCTCGTTCCACCACATACGGTTCAGGTAGAGGCGCGCATCGTGCAGAATAATCGGCGTTGCGCCGCTGCCGTCGCCAACCGCCGGGGAGGCAAGCAGCAACGCCTGCCAGTCGTCGGGCGGCCCGGCCATCTCAAACAGCTGGCGGGCGAGCGGCGAATCAGCGCCGAACACCTCGGGCGTCAGGCGTGAGAGCGGCAGACAGACGTGCCCCTCTCCGGCATCGCGGCTCAGCAGCGCGGCGGCCAGCAGCAGGGCGGGCTCTTCCGTGCCAGCCACCGTCAGGGCAAACTGCACGTCCAGCGGACGCAGCAGCTTCTGCTCCATCGCTTCTTGCAGTAAAGCCTGCACATTCATGGCGTCATCTCCGGTACTTCACCTGCAAACAGGGTATCCATGCGGGCGATCAGCGCTGCCTCCGGGCGGGTGGTAAAAATTCCCTGCTCCGGTTGCTGCGCCTCCACGCCGCGTAAAAAGAGGTAGATCACACCGCCGAAATGGCGTTCATAGTCGTAATCGGCGATGCGGTGGCGTAAATAGCGGTGTAGCGCCAGGGTATAGAGCTGGTACTGCAAATCGTAGCGATGGGACTGCATGGCCGCCGCCATCGCCTCTTGCGTATAGGCCTGCGCGTTTTCGCCAAGCCAGTTGGATTTGTAATCGAGCAGGTAGTAGCGCCCCTGATGGCGAAACACCAGGTCGATAAAGCCCTTCAGCATCCCGCGCACGTCGCGAAAATCGAGCGGCGCGCAGCCGGCCGACAGCGGATCGTAGCGACGGATAAGCCCGTCGAGCGCCTCTGCGCTCAGCGTGGCGCTGATGGGGAGATAAAACTCCATCTCAACCTGTTTATCTTTAGCCGTCAGTTGGCTAAGAGAGACCCCGGCTGTGGTGAGCGGCGCGTGCAGCACCGTCTCCAGCCAGCTGCTCAGCACCGGCTGCCAGTGCTCCTCATATCCTGCCACCAGTAGCTTTTCCGCCACCCACTCCGGTGATACCGGCTGGGTAAAGTCGATATCTTCAAACAGACTGTGCAAAAAGGTGCCAGGTGCCGCGCCGCGCGGAAACTGGTGCGGCGTCAGCATCGGCTGTGTCTGCACCTCGCGCTCACCTGCGGCGTCGACATCCAGACGCGGGAGCAGATCCTGAGCAAGGCCATGACCGCGCTGTTGCAGACCCGAGTAACTGGTCACGCGCCAGTCATCGGCGACCCGGCGCATCACTTCGCGCACGCTGAGCGCGGGCGGCTGCGGCTGCGGTAACTCCCAGCGCTCAGTGTCCGGCGTGGGCGGCGTCGCCAGCACAATCTCTTCATTGCAGATCTCTGCCAGCGCCTGACGCAGCCCGGCGGCATCCAGCGCTTCGCCCTTCTGGATCAGCCGGCCCAACGCGCTGAGGTGGAAATCAGTGGGCCCGCTCTTCTCGCCACGACGGCGAAACAGCGGCGCAATGCCAAGGCTGCAATGCCACACCGAACGGGTAAGCGCCACATAGAGCAGGCGTAAATCTTCCGCCAGCCGCTCCGCCTCTGCCAGCTCAATGCTCTCTTCGGCATGGCTGAGATCGAGCACCGCGTTGAACGAGGCGCGATCGTGGTAAAAACCCTGGTCCTGTACGCGGAAGTTGGCGATAAATGGCAGCCAGACCAGCGGATACTCAAGGCCTTTCGATTTATGAATGGTGACAATCTGCACCAGGTGTTTATCGCTCTCCAGACGCATCTGCTCGCTGGCGGCGCTGGTGTTCGGCTCGGCGATATGCTGCGTCAGCCAGCGGGTAAGTGCGTGCTCACTTTCAAGCTGCGTGCCCGCTTCCTGCAACAGTTCGCTGACATGCAGAATATCGGTTAAACGACGCTCTCCGCCGGGCGTGGCGAGCAGGTTTTCCGCCACGTTACGCGCACTCATCAGCGTGCGCAGCATCGCCATTACGCCGCGTTTTTGCCACAGCTCGCGGTAGTGGGAAAACTCCTCAACCACCCGATCCCAGGCCTCTTCATCAAGATTGAGCGCGTCGATATCCCGCGCCGTCAGCCCAAGCATCGAGGTTGCCAGCGCGCTGCGCAGCGTGTTTTCACGCTCCGGCGTCAGCACCGCATGCAGCAACCAGAGCAGCTCCTGCGCTTCCGGCGTTTCAAACACGCTGTCGCGGTTGGATAGGTAGACAGAAGGAATGCCGAGCAGCGTCAGCGCATCGCGGATAAGCGATGCTTCATGGCGGCTGCGTACCAGCACGGTGATATCCGAAGCTTTCACCGGCCGCGCTTTATCCCCTTCGTAGAGCAGCGCATCGCCTTTTTGCCCGGCGCTGAGCCAGTCGCGGATCTGCATCGCGCAGAGCTGTGCCATAAAGCTCTGGTAATCACCGACGCCCACGCCTTCGCCCTCCATCAGCCACAGCTTCATCGACGGCTGGGTTTCCCCCTTCACCGCAAAGCGCAGGCCGCTGTTGCGCGCAGCCGCTTTCACCGGCAGGAAGGGGATCTGGCGGAACATAAACGCGTCGTCCATCTGGCTAAAGAGCCGGTTGACGCTGGCGATCATCCCCGGCGACGAGCGCCAGTTGGTGTCGAGAGTGTAGCGGGCGCTCACTTCGTCGCGCGCTTTCATATAGGTGAAGATATCAGCGCCGCGAAAAGCGTAGATTGCCTGTTTAGGATCGCCAATCAGCAGCAGGCCACACTCGGGCTGATTCAGCCAGATACGGCTAAAGATGCGGTACTGCTGCGGGTCGGTATCCTGAAATTCATCGATCATCGCCACCGGAAAACGGCTGCGGATAGCCGCAGCCAGCGCCTCACCGTTCGGGCTTTGTAAGGCGTGATCGAGCCGGCTGAGCATGTCGTCAAAACCGAGCTCACCGCGACGGCGCTTCTCTTTTGCCACCGCGTCGCGGATTTCGCGCATCGCGCGGGTCAGCACCAGATCGCTCAGAGTCAACGGCTGCGTCAGCAGCGTTTCGATGGCGACAAACAGCGGATGCTCGGGCACGACGCCGCCCGCTTTGGTGCGCTGGGCGAGAAATGCCTGCGAGAACTTCTCCAGCGCGTCCGGCAGCAGATAGGTGCTGGTCTCCTCCTGCGCCCAGGCAGAGATCTTCTCAATCCATTTTCCCTGGTTGCCGCGGTTGAACTTGCGCCGGTCGATGCCGGAATTTTCCAGCAGCGGCTCCAGTTCACTTACAGAGTCGAGCCACTGACGTTTCACCGCATTAATCTGCGAGACGATCTGCGCATGGCGTGACGCAAGGGTCTCCTCCTCCGGCGGCGGCGATTTGATCTGCGGGGCTTCGCCCTGTAAATAGCGGTCGATGGACCTGAGCAGATCCTGCGGTCCCTTCCACAAATCGTGGATCACCTGCGCAATGTCGCGCGGCAGCGGGTAGCAGTGGCGACGCCAGAAGTCGGCGCAGGCCTGGTAGCGCAGCAGGGTTTCATCTTCCAGCAGTTTCAGTTCAAACAGCATGCCGGATTCAAAGGCATTGAGGCTGAGCATGCGCTGGCAAAAACCGTGAATAGTAAAGACCGCGGCTTCATCCATCTGCCGCTCCGCCAGCATCAGCCAGTGGGCGGCCTGCTGTTTATCCTCAATCTCTGCCAGCAGGCTGGCATAGAGCGGGTTGTCGCTGCTTTCACGCAGGCAGGCAATACGTAGCTCATGGATGTTGCTGCGAATACGCCCACGTAGCTCTTCCGTCGCCGCTTCGGTGAAAGTGACCACCAGCAGCTCTTCGACATTGAGCGGGCGGGGAAAGGCGGCATTGCCGCCAAGCCCGAGTAACAGCCGCAGATAGAGCGCGGCGATGGTGAAGGTCTTACCTGTGCCCGCCGAGGCTTCAATCAGGCGCTCGCCGGTAAGCGGCAGGCGCAGGGGATCAAGGGTCTCAGCGGTCGTTTCACTCATTTTTCTCGCTCATCAAGGGTAAGGATTGTTGCAAAGCGCTGGCGTCCTTCCACACCTTCCAGCCGTCAGGGCGGGCGTAGTCGGCTTTTCCGCTCTGGCTTCCGGAGATCTGTGACAGTATCGCCATACCTTGCGGCTCAACCACCGCCTGATGGAAGAAGTCCGCAAGTTTTTGCGGCGTCAGCGCTTTTATTTGGGCCACTACTTTATCACGTGAATCGAAGCGCATATTGCCGCGATCGAAATCTTTGCTCAATTTGGAAGCCTCCTCGCCTAATGTCTGCGGCGCTTGCAGCATTTGCGCAATGACACCCTGCTGGATCTGCGCAAACTCCTCCGGCTTCATCGCGCGCAGGCGCGCTTCAGCGGTCGGGAAGAAGGCTTTATAGCGCTCCCAGAGCCAGGCGGGCTGCTTCTCATTGCTCTGCAACAGGAAGCCCATTCCCCACTGACGGCCAACATTGATGGGGAAAGCAAAGACGGCATAACCGAGCTGCTCTTCGGTGCGCAGCTGGTTGTAGAACCACGGCTGCACAATCTGCCCGAGCATCGCGCTGTACGCCGAGCTGCTGTACTCATCAAAACCGCTCGGCACAAAGACGGCAGCCAGCGCGGAATCGGTGCTGTTGCCCGCTTTCTCAAACATGACGTTCTGCTTTTTATCCACCAGCACGTCTTTGTTACGGCACCACTCGTTACCGCTGGTGCCAAGCTGTTTTTGCACGTTGCGGGCAAGGTCTTTCGCCTGCTGTTCGCTCAGGTTACCCACCACCAGAAACTCCGGGCGGGCGTTGTGCTTCAGCGCATCGCGATAATGGAGAATGTCCTGCACGGTGATCGACGGCATCAGGGCACGGCGCGCTTCGCGCGGGAAATAGGGCACCTGCGATATCATCTGCACCGGCATAATCGCTTGGTCAAACGCTTTGCCCTTCTCCGCCGAGGCCATCATCCGGCTGTACCAGGATTTCGCCTGCGTCAGCTGCTCCTCGGTTGGCGTATAGCTGAAATACCCCTCCAGCAAGGCGCTGAAGAGCTGCGGCAGGCGCTGCGTGTAGCCGTTGGCATTCAGCATCAACCCGTTATTAGCATTGGTGGAGAAGCCGATGCCACCGACCGCGGCCTGGTTACTGAGCTGATCGAGCGCCAGCCCTGCCAGATAATCATTTAAGGCAAACATTACCTGATTTTTCGCGCTGTCCATCGCCTGCGGATTACGCAGCACCACGCTGACATCCGCGCGCGGTTCATTGGCGAAGTAGCGGCTTGGCATGTAGACCACGCGCAAAGCAGGTTCATCAACAATAAGCTCCGGGTGCGTGTATTTTTTCGCCGGGGTAATCAGCGAGAAGTCATCCGGAATATAGGGGTTAAGCTCCGGGAATTTCAGTTCGATCCCTGCTTCATCCTTTTGCCAGGCGGCAAAGCGATCAGAGGTAATTTTCTCCACCTGGTAAGGGGCATCAACAAAGTAGGCCTTTTTGTTGTGCGGCTCATCGGGGCTGATATACCAGATACGCGCGTTTTGCGGCGTCATCTCATCAAGGCGCGCCTGCACCGCTTTAGCATCAAACTGGTCGGCGATGTTGACGGAATCGAGGGTGTGCGCAACCGGCACGCGGATCATCGTGTCGGCGAGCCACTCAACGTAATCCATATCGCGGGTGATCGACGGGTAGCGGAAATCGAGATCGAGAATGTGCGCCAGCTCGTCGAAATAGCGTTTATCGATCCCCTTTTCGCGCAGCAGTTGCAGGTAGCTGAAGATGGCGGCGACCACCCGATCGCGGTTCGCCAGCCCTTTATCCGTCAGCGTGGCAGAGATAGCCAGCACGCCGCTGTTGCCGTTGACTACCGGGTCGGAGTCACCGCGAATCCCCTCAACCAGCCCCTGGCTTTGCAGCCAGTCCGAGAGCGTGCCCGGGCTGCGATTGCCAATCAGATAGGTAATCAGCTCGTCAGTTTTGCTGCGAAAGGCCGCCGTGTTGTTATCAATACGAAACTCAACGCGCAGCACCTTGTTCGGCACTTCCGGCACGTAGTGAATAATGATGCCTTTTTGCGCATCCGTTACCACCGGCACAGTGATCTCAGGGCGGGTGATATTTTTGTTGGGAACCCGGCCATAAGTCTGCACCGCGAGCGCCGCCAGCTCGTTAAGCGGGCGATTACTGTAAATCACCGCTTTCATCAGGTTGGCCGAGTAGAACTTATCGCGAAACGCCAGCAGCGCGTCATGCACCGGGCTGCCCGGTTTATCGCTGAGGGTTTCAAGGTTGCCGCCGGAGAAGCGCGCGCCTGGGTGAGCGGGGTTGATGGTCTCCGCACTCACCTGCGCCATGCGCATGCCGTCACGGGTACGCGCCATGGTCAGCTCCGCGTTGACCGCGTTACGCTCCCGCTCGGCGTACTTCTTTGCCAGCAGCGGCTCGGCGATGGCATCTGCTAAGCGATCCACGGCGCCGTCCAGCGCATCGTTTTCCACTTCCAGATAGTAAGCGGTGCGATAAGGCGCAGTGCTGGCGTTGTGGCTACCGCCGTGCATTTTGAGGTATTCAGCGAGGCTGTCTGGCTGCGGATACTTTTTCGACCCCATCAGCGTCATGTGCTCAAGATAGTGAGCAAGACCTGGGTGACTATCGGGATCTTCAAGCGAGCCGACCGGCACAACCAGTGCGGAAAGAGATTTGACCGCCTGCGCATCCGAGACCAGCAGCACGACCATGCCGTTATCGAGGCGGATCGCCTGATACTGCCGCGTATCTTTGTCGCTCTTACGGATAGTTTCTTTAACAGGCTGCCAGCCGGTGTCAGCCTGACTGAGTGGCGCCCACAGGGCAAAAAACAGAACGAAGATAGTTAACCAGGTGCTGCGGGGCATTCACGAACCTCATCATTAACTTTTCCTGCTCCCCGATAACCGCAGGAGTAGCAGGTAAATGTGCGCTGACAGCGTCAGCACGCGTGTTATATCAGTCCGTGACCGTCGCGCATAATAAGGGATGGCTCCCCTCTGCGCAATTTTTATACCGTCAGGCGGGCTGATTGTGTCGATAAAGCGGTAACAGGAAACGTTGCGCCTGCGCGGTAATCTCTGCGAAGTACTCCGGCTCGAGGGTTCGCCACAGACGCTGATACCAGACATCGGCACCTTCTCCGCTGACCACCATGTTGCCTTCATACGCCTGCAAAAATTTGCTCTGCGCTTTTTGCAACGTCTCGTCGTCCTTTACCATGGCATCATTTGCCGCGTCATAACAGGCTTTTATCCACGCGCCGCCGCTTTCCGGTAGCAGTAGCAAGGGTTTCGCCATCCCTTCGCGATAGCCTTCGATCATTAACGCCAGGTAGCGCAGCGCCTCTTCGGGCGGCAGCGGTGGGAAACGCCACTGACCATCTTTGCGCACAAAGAGACGGCTCTCTCCCGTTCCGCCACTGGCACAGTAGACAAGATGTTCCAGCCAAAGTTGCAGCCCCTGGGAGACCTTCAGCTGCGATGGACGCCAGCGCAGCAACCCGTCCGGCTGCACGTGGGCCAGCCATCCGGTCAGGTGAACACCCGCGCAGTGCAGGTCGATTTCGAGGCTGTCTGCCGGTTGGCGATGCTCAATAACGCGGCTGGCCAGCGCCTGCATCTCTTTGCACTGCGTCTCCCAGACAATCTCACCAAACGCCCCGTATGGCAGCACACCCGCAGCCCGATACCGTCGGAACAGTTTTTCCGCATCCTGCTCTTCAACCAGCGCATTCAATAACTCGTTATTAAGCTGGTAGCGATCGAGGCCATCAAGAATAAAGGGCTCGGCGTCAGGTATATCGCTCTCTTCGGGGCGGAAGTTAACCCGCAGACGCATCTGGAAGAAGGCGCGCACCGGGTGCGCCCAGAAGCGCTGAAGCTGGTCAAAGGCCAGCGTCTCAAGCGTTGGCGTCTCCAGCGTCTGGATAAAAGGCAGATGCTCTTCGCCCTGCAGGCTGGCGGCGGGCAGCCAGTCGCGGGCATAGCTCTGCCACTCATCCACCGTATAGTTAGCCGGGTCGAACGGCATGCGGGTATGCAGATGGGTGATATGTGCCTTCACCCGCCGCTCGCTTTCGTCGCAGTTGAGCGCCTCATCTCCCGGCAAATGGTGGCTCTGGCCGATATAGTCCACCAGCTCCTGCACCAGCACAGACGGAAAACGCTCTTTGTTATCCTGGATCGAACGGCCTATATAGCTGATATAGAGCTGCTGCTGCGCGGAGATTAGCGCTTCCAGGAAGAGATAGCGGTCATCATCACGGCGGCTGCGATCGCCGCGCTGCGGTTTCTGGCTCATCAGATCAAAGCCGAGCGGAGGCAGCGTACGCGGATAGATGCCGTCGTTCATCCCCAGCAGGCAGACCACCTTGAAGGGGATCGAGCGCATCGGCATCAGCGTACAGATATTGACGGGGCCAGCGAGGAAGCGCTGGCTAATGCGTTCCTGATCGAGACGCTGAGCCAGTTCATCACGCAGCAGCGAGAGCGGGACCGCTTCGCCATAGCTCGCGCCAACGCCCTGGGCGATGATCGCCTGCCACTGCTGCTCAATCAGCGCCAGTGCAGCTTCGGTCTCCTGATCGGGCAGGAAGAAATCATTAAGCATCTCCCGGCAGACCGGTAGCCACTCCTCCAGCGGGCGCTCTTCGGCAAGCCCCCGGCGCCAGATATTGAGCTGCATCAGCAGCGAGGCCAGGTGACCGACCAACTCCGCAATCAGCCCGCTCGACTCGTCATAGGGCAGAATTGACTGCCACTCGCCCCGGTGGCTCTCCATGGCGTAGCCGAGCAGCATACGCGTCAGGCCAAACTGCCAGGTGTGCTGCCCGGTAGGCGGCAGTTCGAGCTCGCGCACGTTGTCATCGTCCATCCCCCAGCGAATGCCGGACTCGTTTACCCACAGGCGCAGGTAGCGCAACCCCTCTTCGGTAATGTTGAAGCGGGCCGCCAGCACCGGCACATCCAGCAGGGCCAGCACATCTTCCGAGACGAAGCGGCTGTCCGGCAGGGATAAGAGGCTGATAAAGGCTTGCAGCGCGGGGTGAGCCTGACGCGCACGGCGGTCAGATACCGCATAGGGAATATAGCGCTCACCGCTGGCGCTGCCGAACACCGCCTGAATATAGGGGCTGTAGCTGTCGATATCTGCCACCATCACTACGATATCGCGCGGCGTCAGCTCCGGATCCTCCTCCAGCATCGCCAGCAGACGATCGTGCAGCACCTCCACTTCCCGCTGCGGGCTGTGGCAGATATGCACCGTAACGCTGCGATCTTCTGGATCGAGCGGGCGTTTCTTATCGCTGCGCGCGAACTCCTCTGCCGTAACGCCAGCTACCGCGCTGTTTTGCAGCTCAAGGATGTCGTATTTCAGGTTTTGCAGCAGCGAGCCCGGGGTGATGTCGACAAAGGCATCCAGCTCTTCATAGCGCTCCATCCCCGCCAGCAGAAAGATGTTGTCGCGCCCGAGCTTGCCCCAGGAGGCCAGCAGTGGGTTACCCACATCCTGCTCCCCTTCGCCATTGAACAGACCTTCCGCGCTTTGCGTATCGCGGAAAAGAGGAAACTGGCGGTCATCCCGGTGATGACGGCGGCGGCGCGTGACGAGCCGTGCGAGAAACGCCGGGTCTTTGATATCGCCCCAGTAGTAGCGACAGGGGTTAGTAAACAGCAGATGCACATCAATATGTTTGCCCAGCGCCTGCAGGGCTTGCAGGTAGACAGGCGGCAGCGCGGAGATGCCGCAGATAAAGACGCGCGCAGGCAGCCCGGCAGGCGGCTCTTTCGCCGATTCAAGCCGGGAGATAAAGCGCTGATAGAGGTTGGCGCGGTGCCAGTGGGGCTGGCCTAACTCGCGCGTATGTTCAACCAGCGCGCGCCAGAGCGGTGCCTGCCAGCGCTGCGCGTCGTCCAGCCCGTCGACCCGTTCACCCGCCTCCCAGCGCGTCAGCCACTCCGGGCGATAAACCAGATACTGATCGTAGAGATCCGCCACGCGTGAGCAGAGCTGGAACAGTTTGCGCTTGTCATCATCATCGTGAAGATAGTGATGCAGCATGGCAAAATCTTCATGCTCCAGCAGCGCAGGCAGCAGCGACATCAGCTTCCAGCTCATACTCTGTTTGTTAAAGGCGCTCTCTTTGGGAATGTCCTCCAGAACGGTAACGAACATCTCCCAGATAAAGCTCGCCGGCAGCGGAAAGGTGATATTGGCAGCGATGCCAAATTTTTGCGCCAGGGTCATCTGCAGCCACTGCGCCATCCCGGTGCTTTGCACCATGATCACTTCCGGCGCAAAGGGATCGTCGAGCCTGTCATGCTCAACGATAAACTCCATCAGTGCTTCAAGCACATCCAGACGATTGGAGTGATAAACCCTTAACATACGTGCTCCTGGCTACTGACTATTTGGGCAAAAAAGTTGCGTCATTTTCCCCTGCCTGCCCAGCGGCGAGATAACGGTGACGTTGATGCTGACACATCCTTCTGTTGTTGTCTGCCCCCGTGAAACCTGCCAGCCCGAAGGGAGCGGCGTCGCGTGAGGTTGAGCTTGCTGCCATGCATAGCGCCAGAGCTGTCGCCACTGGCTGGCGGTGGAAAACCCGGCGGACAGCGCGCGATGATACCCGCCAAGGGCGGTGACCACCATCACCATTAGCACCATCGCCAGCAGGACTTCCGTCAGGCTGAAGCCCCGCTCCCGGTTCAGGGAAGTTGACATAATGCGTTCTCCGTAAGCGGGCAGAAATCGCTCCAGCCGTGGGGAGAGAAGCGAACCTGCTCACCCTCTACCCGCCCCAGCCGCCATAATGCCGCTTCTGCGCTGGCGGCGATCAGCAAAGCGGAGCCGTCGGCAAAAATACGCAGACAGCTTCGCACGCCCTCTGCATCAGGCTGCAGGCATTGCAGCGCAGGCTCTGCTGGCCATCGCCTGTGCCGCGCCGCCTCCATCGCCGATGAGACTTCTGCAGTTCGGCGTATCCCTTGCCCTTCACGATTGACCCGCCAGATATGGCTGGTTAGCTGCTGGCTAAGGCCGTTGAGCATCAGGCTACCCAGCAGCAGCAACAGAAGCACCAGCGCCAGGGAGGATACGCCGCGCTGCCGATTCACAGGTTATACCCGGTGACGGTTAGCTCGCCGCTCACCATTTTCTCAGCAGCGCCCGGCAGGCTGGCGGCAAGCTGGATCGTGAGCTGCGGCGACAAACCTGCCGTCTGCCGTTGGGTTACGCTAAAGCGCTCGACGTGCATCTGCGCCGGATCGGTGACTTTCTCCCACCCTCGCCCGGTGCAGGAGGTCGCACCGCGTAGCGTTTCCAGCGCGCCGTTTTGCAGGCGAAAGGCCGTTTGTTCCGCCTCATGATTGGGTGCGCTCTCCCAGCGACCATTGCTGTTGGCATCCCACTGCGCAATGACGCACTCCCCTTTGGCGCTGATAAAAAGCGGCTGACCATTACAGCTACCGTTGCAGTAACCCGCGCGCTGCAGGTGTTTAGCGACCGCCCGCAGCCTCTGCCAGAGGTCATCCTCGATAGTCTGCAGCCGGGTGTGCTGCATAAGGGCAATCTGTAGACCCGGCAGAAAGCGGGCGGAGGCAAGCAGCAGCACGCTACCGATGGCCATTGCCAACAGCGTCTCCAGTAAGGAAAAACCACGCTGAGCGTTTAACATGCACTACCCTCTCCAGGCTGACACATTCTGATCCTTCCCCATGCAGAGACCACCACCCGCCACTCACCGGCGCTACTGCGCAGGCGGATGTGCCCCGGCCAGGCGGTATTGCGTAAACCATAAAAGCCGAGCGACGGCGTAACATCAGCCAGTGCAACGTCCGGCCAGGCCGGGCGCATCATTAACGCCTGCTGCGCTGAGCACCGCGCCGCCGGTGCGTTAAGCAAGCACCACTGCTCGCCCTCCCGCACGCTGTAAACAACCTGCGACTGGTTATGCCAGTTGGCCTCCTCCCGCAAGCGCTCAAGGAAATGGCGCGCCTGCAGGGCGGTTTGCCACAGCCGCTGCTGCGCTTGCCAGCTCTGCCAGCCGGAAATCCCCGCTGCGCTGAGAATGACAATCAGCGCCACAGCAACGAGGGTTTCAATCAGTGTAAAGCCATCTTCTTTTTTCATGGCGGCAGTCTGTCGCCGGGAGAAAAATTCGTCGAGGAGCAAAAGGCAGGTTTACGAGGCGTTACGCAAGGAAAAAAGAGGATTGCAATGGGTTACATAAAGCCTGGAAGCTGTGCCGAAAAAGCGATTTGCAGGCAAAAAAAACCGGCACGTTAGCGCGCCGGTTGTGTCAGGCTGAGCGAGGTCAGATAGCAACCGGCGCTTTGATCGCAGGGTGCGGATCGTAGCCTTCGATTTCGAAGTCTTCGAAGCGGTAATCAAACAGCGAAGCGGGTTTACGTTTGATAACCAGTTTCGGCAACGCGCGCGGCTCGCGGCTCAGTTGCAGGTGCGTCTGCTCAAGGTGGTTGCTGTAGAGGTGCGTATCGCCACCGGTCCAGACAAAGTCACCCGGCTCAAGATCACACTGCTGCGCCATCATATGCACCAGCAACGCGTAGCTGGCGATATTGAACGGCAGGCCGAGGAAGACGTCGCACGAACGCTGGTAGAGCTGGCAAGAGAGCTTGCCGTCTGCCACATAGAACTGGAAAAAAGCGTGGCACGGGGCCAGTGCCATTTTATCCAGTTCGCCAACGTTCCACGCCGAAACGATAATGCGGCGCGAGTCCGGATCGTTTTTCAACTGCTCAATGACCGTTGAAATCTGATCGATATGGCGGCCGTCCGGCGTCGGCCAGGCGCGCCACTGTTTGCCGTAGACCGGACCCAGATCGCCATTTTCATCGGCCCATTCGTCCCAGATAGAGACCTTGTTCTCACGCAGGTAGGCAATATTGGTATCGCCCTGCAGGAACCACAGCAGCTCATGAATAATTGAACGCAAATGGCAGCGCTTGGTGGTCACCAGCGGGAAGCCGTCCTGCAGATTAAAACGCATCTGATGGCCAAAAATAGACAGCGTGCCTGTCCCGGTGCGGTCATTTTTCGGGGTGCCTTCGTTAAGCACCTTTTGCATCAACTCTAAATACTGTTTCATGGTTCCTCAGGAAACGTGTTGCGGCGAACGATGGCGGTACGCCCAGATCATCATGATGGCGCCTGCAATAATCATCGGAATGGAGAGGATCTGCCCCATGCTGATGTACTGCACCCACTCGCCGGTAAACTGGGCGTCGGGCTGGCGGAAAAACTCAACGATGATACGGAACGCGCCGTAGCCAATCAGGAACAGGCCGGAGACCGCGCCGGTCGGGCGAGGTTTACGGATAAAGAGGTTAAGAATGATAAACAGCACCACGCCTTCCAGCGCCAGTTCATAGAGCTGGGACATGTGGCGCGGCAGAACGCCGTAGGTATCAAAAATCGATTGCCACTCCGGATGAGAAGGCAGCAGCGCCATATCTTCCGCACGCGAGCCAGGGAACAGCATGGTGTATTTGAAGGAGGGATCGACACGGCCCCAGAGCTCGCCGTTAATAAAGTTACCCAGGCGACCGGCACCGAGGCCAAACGGGATCAGCGGCGCGATAAAGTCGGCGACCTGGAAGAAGCTGCGTTTGGTGCGTTTAGCAAAGATGATCATCACCACGATCACGCCGATTAAGCCGCCGTGGAAGGACATGCCGCCGTCCCATACTCGGAAGAGATAGAGCGGATCGTCGAGGAAGAGCGGGAAATTGTAGAACAGCACGTAGCCGAGACGACCACCGAGGAACACCCCGAGGAAGCCTGCGTAGAGCAGGTTTTCAACTTCGTTTTTGGTCCAGCCGCTGTTCGGGCGGTTAGCCCGGCGGGTTGCCAGCCACATAGCGAAAACAAAACCGACCAGATACATCAGACCGTACCAGTGCAGGGATACGGGTCCGATGGAGAAAATCACCGGATCAAAATCCGGAAAATGCAGATAGCCACTGTTCATCTGTCACCACAACTTGTTGTTATTCCGCCGAAAGTGGACAGCGGTACACCGACGCGGTCGCGCCTGGCGGCCGCTCCAAAGCTGCGAATCATAGCATAAGGCACACCAGGCAGGTTGCCGCTATGTTGTAAAAGTTATGTATAAACGAAACGGCTGAAGGCGGAGGTTCTGCGCAGAGCCCTTGCCGGATGGCGCTGCGCTTATCCGGCCTACGAACGGCAAAGCACGGTGCGTAGCCTCTACCGGATCGCACTGCGCTTATCCCGCCTACGAAAGGCAAAGCCCGGTGCGCAACCTCTGCCGGATGGCGCTGCGCTTATCCGGCCTACGAAAGGCTAAGCCCGGTGCGCGGCCTCTGCCGGATGGCGCTGCGCTTATCCGGCCTACTAAAGGCTAACCCCGGTGCGCAACCTCCGCCGGATGGCGCTGCGCTTATCCGGCCTACGAAAGGCAAAGCACGGTGCGTAACTTTTGCCGGATGGCGCTGCGCTTATCCGGCTTACAAAACAATGCTTATGCGGCCACCGAAGAAGGTCTGCCCTGGTAGGCCTGATAAGGCGAAGCCGCCATCAGGCATATTGCCCACAGAGCCGAAAGGCCGGCTATGTGGGAATAATAAACCGTCGCTTAAATTCCGCCGCGGATCAGCCCGCCGAGGCCGCGCCGCTCCATAAAGGCGGCAATCTGGTGGCGCACTTCGGTTGTCAGTTGGGACTCCAGCGCACGCTGTGCCAGCGCCTGAACCTCTTCGCAATCAATGCGGCGCAGCAAATATTTGATACGCGCCACCGAGCGACCATTCATGGAAAGATGCCGGTAGCCCATACCAATCAGCAGCGCGACACACATCGGATCGCCGGCCATTTCTCCGCATAAACAGAGATCGATCCCCAGCCGTTCAGCTTCGCCTGAAATCATCGCCAGCGCGCGCAGCACCGCCGGGTGCAGGCTGTCGTACATATTCGCTACGCGGGTATTGTTACGATCGACAGCAAGAATGTATTGGGTTAAGTCATTAGTGCCGACAGAGATAAAATCGACACGGTTAACCAGGTGCGACAGCATAAACACCATCGAGGGCACTTCCAGCATCACGCCGATGCGCGGTTTCGGGATGGCATAACCGATCATCTCTTCCACTTCCCGCCCGGCACGCTCAATCAGCCTGCGCGCCTCATCCACCTCATCAATGCTGGTGATCATCGGCAGCAGGATGCTGAGGTTGCCAGTCGCGGCGTTTGCCCGCAGCATTGCGCGCACCTGGATCAGAAAGATCTCCGGCTGATCGAGGGTAATACGAATGCCGCGCCAGCCAAGGCAGGGGTTCTCTTCGCTTATCGGCATATAGGGCAGCTGCTTGTCGGCGCCGACATCCAGCGTACGCAGCGTCACCGGCTTGTCGTTGAACATCTGCAACATGCCCTGATACTGCGCTACCTGCTCCTCTTCGGAGGGGAAACCGCTTTGCAACATAAAGGGAATTTCGGTGCGGTAGAGCCCAATGCCGTCGATTCGCTTGCCCAGCTTCTCTTCGTGGGCAGGGCTTAACCCGGCGTTGAGCATCACTTTAACCCGCTCGCCGCTGCTTAAGCGGGCTTCGAGGTTAACGTCATCTTCGGCAAGACGGCTTAACTCATTCTCTTCCGTGATGAGACGCTGGTACTCCTGCAGCAGTACCGGTTCAGGATCGACCAGCAGCTCACCACGATAACCATCGACGATCAGCGTCCGCCGATGCAGTGCTGAAGGCTGAATATCAGCGCCCATAACCGTAGGAATGCCCAGCGCGCGCACCATAATCGCGGCATGGGAGTTGGAGGCGCCATCGCGTACCACCACGCCCGCCAGCCTGTCATGGGGCAACTCGGCAAGCGTCGTTGCAGAGAGTTCGTCTGCCACCAGCACGAAGCGTTCCGGCCAGCTATTCGGCCCCTGAATATTGTCATCGAGATGGAACAGCAGGCGCTGGCCGAGGGCGCGCAGATCGCCCGCGCGCTCTTTCAGATAACCATCACTGAGGGCGGCAAACTGCGCGGCAAAGCTCTCAATAACGGTTTTTACCGCCCACTCGGCGACCACACCGCGATCGACCTCTTCAAACAGCTCGCGGCGAAGACGCGCATCGGAGAGCAGGTGCGAATAGAGGTCAAAGATCGCCGCCGTCTCTTTTTGCGCGCCGGCAGAGAAACGTTTGCTGTAGCGACGAAACTCATTCGCCGCCTCTTCCAGCGCGGTCGTTAACCTTTCCCGCTCAAGGGAGGTATCCAGCGTTGAAGCCGGGTAAACCTGCTCCATCAACGGCAGCGTTTGATCCATCCACCCTTCGGCAATCGCCACGCCGGACGAGGCCGGCAGCGCACGAATACGGGTCTGACGATACTGGCCAAACAGGGCGGTTAGCTGAGACTGGGAAAGAATACCCGCCATCTGGGTGGCGAGGGTAACAAGGAAGGACTCTTCGCTCTCATCGTACTGGCGAATTTCGCGCTGCTGCACCACCAGCACGCCAAGCAGCTGGCGGCGCTGAATAATTGGCACCCCAAGAAAAGCGCGAAAACGCTCCTCTTTCACCGAGGGGATAAATTTAAAGCTGGGGTGCTTTTGCGCGTCGGCAAGGTTGATAGGCTCCGCCAGCCTGCCTACCAGGCCGACGATACCTTGATCGAATGCGAGCGTAACAGTGCGGCCGCGCGGCTTTTTCAAACCGCGCGTCGCCATTAGATAGAAACAGCGCCTGTCGTGATCTGCGAGATAGACCGAACATACTTCGGTTTCCATCGCCAGACAAACGTCGGTAACCAGTATCTCCAGCGCTTCGTTAAGACGTGGCGCGCTGGCAACTTTCTCAACAATCTCTCGCAGTCGGGTGAGCATAATGTGGGTGGCTTAACCTCGTTTCCGTCGCCAGGCAGGCGCGCTTTGCGGCTTCACAGGGGTCTCCTGAAGCGCCAGCACAGCGGCTGCAAACTCTTTCATCACCCGCCGGTAGACGTCGCGTTTAAACGACACGACCTGGCGAACAGGATACCAGTAGCTCACCCAACGCCAGCCATCAAACTCGGGTGTACTGCTGGTTTGCATATTGATATCGCTGTCGTTGCTCATCAACTGCAAAAGAAACCATTTCTGTTTCTGGCCGATGCAAACCGGCTTTGTGTCCCAACGCACCAAACGTTTCGGTAACTTGTAACGCAACCAGTTACGGGTAGAAGCAAGGATACGAACATCTTTACGACTTAAGCCCACTTCCTCGAACAGCTCCCGGTACATGGCCTGCTCCGGAGATTCTCCAGGATTGATTCCCCCCTGGGGAAACTGCCATGAGTGCTGTCCGAAGCGTTTGGCCCACATGACCTGACCCTGTCGATTACAGATTACGATTCCCACATTTGGGCGGTAGCCATCGTCATCAATCACCGGACTACCTCAAAATAAACCTGAATAAAGCGATTGTTTCACACTCCCGGAAAACGGTAAACCACTCTATGACAGGGAGATAAACGAATAACAATTGAATAACTCACAGTTATCATCACACTTATAAACAGACCCGCATCACGCCGAGGGGTTTTATTCACCTTTTCTGTGGATAGAGTTGTGAAGAAGTATGGAATTACCCAGGGAAAACCCAGAGTAGTCTGAATAACGGCTTAAGATGCGCAAAAAATTACTCTCCGTAATTCATTGGTTTAGTGCATCGAAAACCCCTTTCCGCTGCCGTTTTGTGACGATCATCACGCTTAGGATCCTGGCGTTGATGAAAGATCGAGCAGAGCCGAATTTATCCACAGATTATGCCACTAAGTTAGGCACATTTTGTGCAAAAATTCGATTTTGCTCCCGCGTCAAGGCTGTAAATGGAAACAGTAGTCGTGGTTATTCCCACTTATCCCACTTTTCTGTGGATAACAGGGTGTAAGATCCTGTTCATTGTCAGTGACCAGATTTGGAAAACCTCGCGACCTGTTGCGCAACACGCAAAGCGCTCTGCTAAATTAGCTTATAAATCATTACATTGCTCTTTTTCCCTGAACACGATAAACTTCTGCCGTGCGGTGGAAAACTGCTGTCTATTTTTTAACCAAAAGGTTTTAGCATGTGTGTAATCGCCCCCCTCACCTCTCCGCCAGAAACCGAAGCGCAACTGCTGGCGCAGGCGCAGCGGCTGGCAGGCTATACGTTAGGCGAGCTGGCTGAACTGGCCGGCATGCCGACGCCGCGCGATCTGAAGCGCGATAAAGGGTGGATCGGCGTGCTGCTCGAGCGCTGGCTGGGAGCGAGCGCAGGCAGTAAGCCGGAGCAGGATTTTGCGGCGCTGGGCGTGGAGCTGAAAACCATCCCGATAGATCCGCTGGGCGGTCCACTGGAAACCACCTTTGTCTGCGTGGCACCGCAGACCGGCAACACAGGCGTGGTGTGGGAAACCAGCCATGTCCGCCATAAGCTTAAGCGCGTCCTGTGGGTACCTGTCGAAGGATCGCGCACCATTACCCTTGCTGAGCGTCGGGTAGGATCGCCGTTGCTCTGGAGCCCGGACGCCGATGAGGAGCAGCAGTTACGCCAGGACTGGGAAGAGTTAATGGATCTGATTGTGCTCGGCCAGGTCACGCGCATTACCGCCCGTCATGGTGAAGTGCTGCAACTGCGCCCGAAAGCGGCCAACAGTAAAGCGTTAACCGAAGCTATCGGCGAGCACGGCGAGCCGATTCTGACCCTGCCGCGCGGTTTTTATCTGAAAAAGAACTTTACCCGTGCGCTGCTTGCGCGCCATTTCGCGTTATCGACCTAGTCTGTTTTAGCCACTAAACCACCGCGTTTCGCTGCGCAACAACGCGCGCCTGCGCTTAAGGAAACGCCCTCGTCTTATAGAGACGTAATCGGCGGTTTGCGCCCTCTCAGCAATAATTTTCAGATAATCCCGCTTTTTCATCGCATAAGGGCACGTTATTACTACACTTCTGTGAGGAAAAGCCGAGAGGACACGAACGATGAAGAAGTGGGCAGTGATTATTTCCGCGGTCGGGCTGGCATGCGCGGTCAGCGGTTGCAGCAGCGATTATGTGATGTCGACCAAAGACGGCAGAATGATTCTGACGGACGGTAAGCCGCAGATTGATGATGACACCGGGCTGGTGAGCTATCACGATCAGCAGGGCAACAAAATGCAGATTAACCGCGATGACGTATCCCAGATTATTGAGCGTTAAAAATTCCCTATAAAGGTCAGTAACCTGCTGGCCTTTAATCCATTTTTTCCTTTCCCTTTTGCTTCCCCTCTGCCATGGTTATATTCCTTTGTCAGCTCAACTGACGTGGCATGTTTGTTTAAGGAAGCCGGCTATGCACTATCACCGTATCCCCCACAGTTCGCTTGAAATAAGCACCCTCGGGCTGGGCACAATGACGTTTGGTGAACAAAACAGCGAAGCCGACGCCCATGCACAGCTTGATTACGCGGTCAGCCAGGGCATTAACCTGATTGATGTCGCAGAGATGTACCCCGTCCCTCCGCGCCCGGAAACCCAGGGCCTGACGGAAACCTACGTCGGCAACTGGCTGGCGAAACGCAACAACCGAGAAAAACTGGTTATCGCCTCGAAAGTGAGCGGCCCGAGCCGCAACAGCGATAGCGGCATTCGCCCGAACCAGGCACTCGATCGCAAAAATATCCGCGCCGCGCTTGATGAGAGCCTCAAGCGCCTGCAAACCGATTATCTCGATCTCTACCAGGTTCACTGGCCGCAGCGCCAGACCAACTGCTTTGGCAAGCTGGGCTACAGCTGGGTTGAGAGCGCGCCGGTCATCACCTTACTGGAAACGCTGGAAGCACTTACTGAGTGCCAGCGCGCCGGTAAAATCCGCTATATCGGCGTCTCGAACGAAACGGCATTTGGCGTGATGCGTTACCTGCAACTGGCGGAGAAGCACGAGCTGCCGCGCATTGTGACGATCCAGAATCCCTACAGCTTGCTGAACCGCAGCTTCGAGGTGGGTCTGGCGGAAGTGAGCCAGTATGAGGGCGTTGAACTGCTGGCCTACTCCTGCCTGGCGTTTGGTACGCTGACGGGCAAATACCTGAACGGGGCGAAACCGGCTGGCGCACGCAACACGCTGTTCAGCCGCTTTACCCGTTACAGCAGCGAGCAGTCACAAAAAGCGGTAGCGGCCTATGTCGATATTGCGAAACGGCACAATCTCGATCCGGCGCAGATGGCGCTGGCCTTCGTGCGCCGTCAGCCCTTCGTCGCCAGCACCCTGCTGGGCGCGACGACGATGGAGCAGCTGAAAACGAACGTTGAGAGCCTGCATCTGGAGTTGAGCGATGAGGTGATCGCGGAGATCGAGGCGGTGCATCAGGTCTACACCTACCCCGCTCCGTAAAACTTACCGGCGGCGCTGCCAGATCCACAGCGCCGCAATCGCCAGCGCAAACAGCACACCAAACCCGATACCGGTGCCCACCACCGGCACGCCCACTTTGATGGCCAGTGAGTAAAGCCCCAGCATCAGCAGCATGGCGGTGTTTTCACCTAGGTTCTGCACGGCAATGGCGTTGCCCGCACCGACAGACTCCTTGCCAATCGCCTGCAACAGCGCGTTGAGCGGCACCACGAAGAAACCGCCGAGCACGCCAATCAGCATCAGCACGCCATAAGCAGGCAGCAGAGCGTGTTGCAGCGAGAAGATCACCACGGCGATACCAATCAGCACCCCGGCCGGCATACAGCGGGAGACCTTCTCCAGCGTCACCAGCTTCGCCGCCAGCCCGGCACCCACTACAATGCCGACGGCAACCATCGCGTTGAGGTAGGTTGGCGTGGCGTTATCCGTCAGGCCGAGCGCGACCGGCACCCACAGCACCAGCAGGAAACGCAGCGTCACGCCCGCGCCCCAGAAGAGGCTGGTACCCACCAGCGAGAAGCGGGTTTCCCCGTTCTGCCACAGGCTTTTACAGGCGCTGAAGAAGCTGGCGGTCATCGGCCCAAAGCGCCACGAGCGCCCAGGGCGCGCCGCAGGCAGTTTCGGGATCATCAGGTTAGCCACCACCGCCCCGGCGTAGACCAGCGCACAGACGCCAACCGCCGCCAGCACATGCCAGTCGGCCAGCACGCCGCCCGCTACCGAGCCGATCAGGATCGCGGCAATGGTCGATGACTCCATCAGGCCATTCGCCTTCACCAGCTTATCGCCGGTGGTGATCTCGCCGAGAATGCCATACTTCGCCGGGGAGTAGGCCGCTGCGCCAATGCCCACCAGCAGGTAACCCACAAACGGGTTAACCTCTACGCAGATGCTCGCCGCGCCCAGCAGTTTCAGGGCGTTGGCAACCATCATCACGCGCCCTTTGGCAAAGCTGTCAGCCACCTGGCCGACAAACGGTGCGAAAAGAATGTAAGCGCCCACAAACACCATTTGCAGAACGGGCTGGCTCCAGTCGGGGTAAAACTCCGCTTTCAGCAGCGCCAGCGTGGCAAAGAGCAGTGCGTTATCGCCAAATGCCGAGAGAAACTGGGCGGCAATCACCGCCATCATTCCTCGCGATAAGAGCGGCGAGTTAGCGCTTACTGACTCATGCGTGTTCGGTTTCTGCCTCATCCACCACTCCTTTCAGGGTCACGAAATCGGGCTTGCCGCTGCCAAGCACCGGCAGCTGTTTCAGGAAACGGATATCACGCGGGACAGCCAGCTCCGGTACGCCCTGCGCACGCGCCTGCTGTTGCAGCTTGTCGCGCGTCAGTTCGCTATCGGTAGTGAACATCACCAGCGCCTCGCCTTTGCTGGCATCGCTTTTCACCACGGTGGCGTGCATTTTCTCCGGCGAAACGGCCTGCGCCAGCTGCTCTACCATCTCCAGCGAGATCATCTCGCCGGCAATCTTGGCGAAGCGTTTTGCACGCCCCTGGATCTGCACAAAGCCCTGCTCGTCGAAGCGCACGATATCACCGGTGTCATACCAGCCCGGCTCCATCTCGCCGTTAATGTTTTCCGCCATTGGCGCTTCCAGCACGCCGGGGTTTTCCACCCGCAGATAGCCGGTCATGATGTTTGGCCCTTTCAGTTGCAGGCGGCCGCCCTCTTCAATGCCCGGCACCGCCATTAAGCGTGCGTCCATGCCCGGCAGGATGCGCCCGACGGTGCCCGGTTTCGCCGCCATCGGTACGTTGATGGAGACCACCGGCGCGCATTCGGTCACGCCGTAGCCTTCAAGGATGCGCAAGCCAAACTTGTCCTGCCAGATCTGGCGGGTGCTCTCCTGCAATTTCTCCGCCCCGGCAACCACATAACGCAGGCGGTAAAAATCATACGGGTTAGCGAAGCGGGCGTAATGACCAAGGAAGGTCGATGTGCCAAACAGCACCGTGCAGTTACGGTCATAGACCAGCTCCGGCACAATGCGGTAATGCAGCGGGCTCGGGTAGAGGAAGACCTGCGCACCGGTAAACAGCGGCGTCAGCAGGCCAACCGTCAGGCCGAAGGAGTGGAAAAGCGGCAGCGCCGACATAAAGCGGTCATTGGCGGTGAAATCGGCAATGGTGCGGATCTGCTCGACGTTCGCCAGCAGGCTCTTATGGCTGTGCACCACCCCTTTCGGGTTGCCCTCGGAGCCAGAGGTAAAGAGGACCAGCGCCGGATCTTCCGGTTTCTGCTCCACCTGCGCGCGGTGCGGCATCAGCAGATGGCGGAAAATCCACAGCTTATCTTCAAAGGTGACATCCCCTTTCAGATCTTCGAGATAGACCCAGCGCACCTGGGTGAGTTGCTCCGGCAGATGCCACAGCTTGCCCTTATCCATAAAGGTGCGTGAGGTGAAGATGGTTTTGATTTGCGCCGCGGTAATCGCGCTGCTCATCCCTTTCACCCCGGCGGTGTAGTTCATCATCGCCGGAATGCGCCCGCGCGCAATGGCACCAAAGATCACCGCCGCGCTGATGCCGGCGTTCGGCAACATCAGGCCGATTTTCTCGCCCTGCGCGCTGTATTTATCGAGAATGCGCGCCACAAACAGAGTTTTGGTCAGCAGCTTGCGGTAGCTGTCCGGCGTAAAGTTGATATCTTCCACGCAGGGCTTGCTGGCACCGTAACGGTACTGGGCGCTGAGCAACGCTTCGAACAGCGTTTCGCGCGGGCGCACCGCCATGCGGGCTTCCATCATAATCTGGTGCAGCATTTCGCCGGCAATCTTGCGGCGATCACGCGCGCGCGGCGCATCCGGCATCGGCAGCTGCGTCGGCGGCAGAATATGCAGGGTAATGCGCGGGAAGAGACGCTGTTTAACCAGCCCTTTCAGGCGGCTGAAGAAGGTCAGCTCCGCGCCGTCAATGCGCAGCGGGATCACCGTCGCACCGGATTTCGCGGCGACAAAACCGGCCCCTTCATAAATCTTCATCAGCGAGCCGGACACGGAGATGCGCCCTTCCGGGAAAATCACCACCGGGCGGCCTTCGCCAATCAGGCGAACCAGATGTTTAACTGACATGGGCTTGGTCGGGTCGAGAGGGACAAAATCGATGATTTTGCTGACCCAGCGCATATACCACTGCTCGCTAATTGAGGTGTAGACCGCAAAGACCGGACGCCCGGGAAGGAACAGCGCCAGTAAAATGCCATCAATAAATGAGACATGATTGGGGGTGATTAATACCCGGTCGCCGTTTAAAGGCGCGGTATCGCCGGTCAGCTGTACACGGAACAAGACGCGAAACAGGCCGCGGAAAAAGCCCAGTAGCATTTCAACTCCTTTTGCCAGTCATTGAGGCATGTGATTCAGAGTCTGGCAGATTACATGAGAAGTGCGGAGGGATAAAACGCAGGCAAAAAAAAACCTGCGCGTCCGCGCAGGTTGGTGCAATCAATAAGTACGAAAAGCGTACTGAATAAATCACCAATCAATACCTCTGGGACGTCGATTGTCGCCTGCGCCTGGTTGCGCTACCAGCGGGAAAAAGCAAGAGAATGAGCCGAAGTGAAACGAGGTGTGTCGATTAGCGATTACTGTTACACGGCAGGATAAAAAAAACCTGCGCATCTGCGCAGGTCGGTGTAAGTCGAGTGTGCAACGTAGGGTTGCGCTCACCTATCAATACCTCTGGGATGAACAGAGTCGCACGGTCGGGCCGCCGACAACCAGCGGTCAATCGAAACAGGCTTTCGCAAAGTGTAAGTAAAGGTTCTCAGTGTGTGCATTTGCAACGCCGCGCATGTAACGTTTTCACGATGCGCGCCGCGCTGGCTCACGTTTGCAAAGAGTGGTACACGCGCCGCCTTGAACAGACGCCCCTTTTCCGTAACACTAACTGCAGTGTAAACGCTTACCCAGGAAGGTAGAGAATGGCGACGATTAAAGACGTTGCGCGGCTGGCCGGGGTCTCGGTTGCGACGGTGTCGCGCGTGATCAACAGCTCACCGAAAGCCAGTGAAAACTCGCGCCAGGCGGTACAGAGCGCGATGGATTCGCTTAATTACCACCCGAACGCCAACGCCCGCGCGCTGGCGCAACAATCGACCGAGTCGGTGGGGCTGGTGGTGAGCGACGTATCGGATCCCTTTTTCGGCGCGATGGTGAAAGCCGTTGAGCAGGTCGCCTCCGCCACCGGCAACTTTCTGCTGATTGGCAACGGCTACCACGTAGAAGAGAAAGAGCGTAAAGCGATTGAGCAGCTGATTCGCCACCGCTGCGCCGCGCTGGTGGTGCACGCAAAGGTGGTGCCGGACGAAGAGCTGGCGTCGCTGATGAGGCAGATCCCCGGTATGGTGCTGATTAACCGCATTCTGCCCGGCTTCGAGCAGCGCTGTGTGGCGCTGGATGACCGCTACGGCGCCTGGCTGGCGACGCGCCATCTGATCCAGCAGGGCCATACGCGCATTGGCTATCTCTGCTCCAACCATGAGATCTCCGACGCCGACGACCGCCTGCAGGGCTATTACGATGCGCTGAAAGAGAATGGTCTGCCGTGCAACGACAGGCTGGTGACCTTCGCCGAGCCGGACGAGAGCGGCGGCGAGCAGGCGATGACCGAGCTGCTCGGGCGCGGGCGCAATTTTACCGCCGTGGCTTGTTACAACGACTCAATGGCCGCAGGTGCCATGGGCGTGCTGAACGATAACGGGATTGATGTGCCGCGCGAGATTTCGCTGATTGGCTTCGATGATGTGCTGGTGTCGCGCTATGTCCGCCCACGGCTGACCACCGTGCGTTATCCGATCGTGACGATGGCGACCCAGGCCGCCGAGCTGGCGCTGGCGCTGGCGGAAAACCGCCCGCTGCCGGAGATCACCCATCTCTTTAACCCGACGCTGGTGCGCCGTCATTCAGTGATTGCGCCGCCGGAGAGTTGATCGCAGCGGAGCTGCTGAAACTGCCGGAACCACGTAGGCCGGATAAGCGTTAGCGCCATCCGGCATTATCACCGCGGCACCGATTGCCGGATGGCGGCTGCGCCTTATCCGGCCTACCAAAACGAGCCTACAGCGACACCTTCCTTGCGTTTACCTCAGAGCTTACAGCGAGGGGGTTGTGTCCCCGCTGAAATCGGCGAACCGAAGCGTGAATG
>NZ_JACVTW010000019.1:0-80130 GCF_016624785.1 Kosakonia sp. S42
GGGATTGATAAGGGGAGCGCGGCCGCTTCCCTTATCCCGTTCACCGCATAAGAGGTAAATGAAACTCCCCAACGCATGGTGAACGGAACCCTTCCATCAGTGCCGCATGAAACTCCCATTGCCGGATGATGCGTACCGCTTATCCGGCCCACACCGTTTCAGCCGCCCTCCTACACACAGAGAAACACCTGCGGCGTCTGCCCGTCCGGATGCGTCGCCACATGCACCTGCGCGCCATACCACCTGGCGATAACCTCCGGTTGCAGCACCTGCTGCGGCGTCCCCTCCACCACCAATTTCCCCTTATGCAACAGCACAATGCGATCGGCCCACAGCGCCGCGAGGTTCAAATCGTGCAGCACCACGCAGACATGCAGCCGGGCACGCTGCGTCAGGGATTTAAGCAAGCGCAGCAACTGCTGCTGATGGTAGAGATCGAGCGCCGAAGTCGGCTCATCCAGAAACAGCCACCCCTCCGGCGCGCCGTTGCGCCAGAGCTGCGCCAGGCTACGCGCCAGCTGTACCCGCTGCTGCTCGCCACCGGACAAGGTCGAGAAGCGGCGTCCAATCAGCGTTTCGCAGCCGGTTAAACGCATCACTTTACGCACGATATCGCACGCATGCCTCTCTCCCCACGGCGCGCGCCCCATCGCCACCACCGACTCCGCGGTCCACTCCACGCCGAGGGCGTGATGTTGCAGCATCACCGCCCGGTAGCGTGACAGCGCCTGCGAAGGCCAGGCGGCAAGGGATTTCCCCGCCAGGGAACAGACGCCGCGCGACGGCGTAAGAAACCCGGTTAGCAGGCGTAGCAGGGTCGATTTACCCGCGCCATTCGGGCCAATCAGCGCCACCATTTCGCCAGGCGGCAGCGTAAGGGAGATATCATCCACCAGCCGCCGCTGGCCGACCGTGAATTGCACCTGGTGGGCAATAAAACCGTTATCCATAGAGCGCACTCCGCTGGCGAAAAATAAGCCATAAAAACCACGGCGCGCCGAGCAGGCTGGTCAGTAAGCCGACCGGCATCTCGGCAGGCGCGACCAGCGTGCGGGCGGCGGTATCTGCCAGCAGTAGCAGGCTCGCCCCCGCCAGCAGCGAGCCGGGGATCTGGTGTTGATGATCGGGGCCTAACACCATGCGTATCAGGTGCGGAACCACCAGCCCGACAAAACCGATGATGCCGCTGATGGCAACAGAAGCCGCCACCAACAGCGCGCTACAGAGCAGCAGCCGACGCTGTAAACGCCGCACATCTACGCCCAGATAGTGCGCCTCCTCCTCGCCCAGTTGCAGGAAGTTGAGCTGTTTCGCCACCCGCCAGATCCCGAGCATGGCGGGCAGGATCAGAGTCGCCGTAACGATCAGCGTCGGCCACTGTGCCTGCCCGAGGCTGCCCATTCCCCACTGCGAAAGCTGGCGCAGCTGCGCATCGTTACTGATCCACGCCAGCACGCCAACGCCCGCACCGCACAGGGCGTTGATGGCGATCCCCACCAGCAGCAGCCGCGACAGCGCGCTCTCACCCGATTTACTGAGTAAAAAGATCACCACCATTACCGCCAGGCTACCGATAAAAGCGGCCACCAGCGGGGCATAGAGGGCAATCAGCACCGGTACCGACAGCGGCAGCACCAGCCAGCAGCTCACCACCAGCGCCGCGCCGCTGCTGATGCCAAGTAACCCCGGATCGGCAAGCGGGTTGCGAAACAGCCCCTGCATAACGCAGCCGGAGAGCGCCAGCGCCGCGCCGATAAGCAGCGCCAGCAGCACGCGCGGCAGGCGAATGGTGAACCAAATCTGGCGCAGCACCTCATCGTCGCCGTACCACAAGCTGGCAAGAGAGACCTCCATCGCCCCCTGCGTGGAGGCGAAGAGGGTAAGTGCCGCCGTCAGCAGCAAGAGTCCCCACAGGAGACGGGAAGCGGCTCGGGTTATCACGGTAGCTGCTCCGCTTTTTTGCGCAGCTCAAGCAGCGCCTGCGGGGTGCGCAGACCAAAGCCCAGCAGCGCGGCCTCATCGACAATTAACAGCTGTTTGTTGCGCCCGGCGGGCGTTTGCGCAAGGCCCGGCAAGTACCAGATGTTCTCCTCGCCGCCCAGATGCTTCACACCGGCGGCTGAGATGAGCACCAGATCCGGCTGGCTGGCGATCACCCCCTCCTGCGACATCGCGCGGTAGTGGGAAAAACCCTGCATCGCATTATTAAGCCCCGCCGCCTGGATGGCGCCATCCGCCGCCGTCTCTCTTCCCGCCACCAGCGTGCCCATGCCGCCGTGGCTTAGGATATAGAGCACCTTTTTATCCAGCGGCGAGGTGGGCAGCGCGGCAATCTCCGTCGCCAGTTTTTTGCGCAGCGCCAGGCTCTCTTCGTTTTTGCCAAGGGCACGGGCGATCACCACCACTTTCTTATCGATCTCGGAGAGCGTATAGCCGCCCGGCACCGGCACCATGTAGACATCGTTGTCCTGCACGCTTTTCAACACCAGCGAGGGCTGCGCCTGGCTGCCCGCCAGCACGATGGTAGGCCGCAGCGACAGAATGCCCTCCGCATTTAGCTGGCGAACATAGCCGACATTCGGCAGCTGCTTTACCTCGGCAGGCCAGGTGCTGGTGCTGTCGCGCCCCACCAGCTGATTCTGTGCGCCCAGGCCATAGACAATCTCCGTGACATCGCCGCCAAGGGCGACAACTTTTGGCTCGGCGGCCACCGCCAGCAGCGGTAGCGCCAGCAAGAGCATCACCACGCGTTTCATACCTCGTTCCTCCACGGCGTCAGCGCTTTGATCTGCCCGCGCCAGCAGGCCTGTTCGCGATCCCCTTCGCTGCGTTGACCATAAAGCTGAGCGATTTGCGTCCCATCCTCGGCAAACAGCTCCAGGCTGGTGACATGCCCCTCCGCGGTCGGCTTGCGCGTCACCCAGCTTTCGTGGATCCCCGCCTCGCGCAGGTGCAGGGTAAAGATCTTATTCATCACCCGCAGCCAGTCGCCTACCGGCGCACACTTCTCCAGCGCACCGGTAAAAATCTGTATGCAGCCACGGTTGCCGACAAAGATCATGATCTCATTCCCCTCTTGCTGCACCTGCTGCAAAAGATCGGGCAGTGCGTCGTTGCTGACCTGGCAGGCAAGATCGTCGCCCACCAGCCGAAACGCCTGCTGACGTGAGACGTTATGCTTACGCAGCAGGTTGAAGAACTGGTGGACATCGGTCATCTCCCGCCAGTCGTGGTCGATAGCCTCTCCATCGGGCGCTTCGTCGTAAAATTTGCTTTCGGCCGCGTAGAGGGAGAGCGGCACCTGGCGCCGACTCCCGAAGCGCTCCACCAGCTCATCCCACTGACCGCCGTCGGTGTAGGGCGTGGCGTAGATTTTCAGCAGTCCATCGCCCTGGTGATCGAAAAACTGAATACTGCGGCGCTCGCCTCTTGGCCCCTGCTCCCGCAGGTAGTAGGCGCAGGCCCACTGGCTCATAAAGAGGCGCAGATCGAGGCCGCGCGGGTTGAGCACCACCCCGGCGCGATCGCTGATATGTTGATTGGTGAAGCGCCCGGTCATCTCATGAACCGCGTATTCATTGCGACAGATGCTTTTGGCTTCGCCGACGCTCTCCAGCGCTTTGAAGATATGGCGTACCGTGCCCTCCAGCCGCACCGCATCGTAGCCAACACGCGCTTCGGCCAGCTCCGCTTCGCTTATCGCCAGCTGGAATGCGATATCTCTGGCGCTTTTTGCCGGTTCAAGCGCTCTGATTAACTGATACTCCTGCCAGATGGCGGCATAATCCTTTGAAGATACAGGCATATTTCTCACGTCCTTTATGTGTCTTAATATCCCCGGCGCGCGCCGGGGGTAAAGAGGCTGCCGGATTAAAAATCAATATTGACGCCCAGCTGCCAGCTGCGCCCTGGCATCACGCTCAGCGCATTGTCGTAGCTATCCTGGAGAGTGCGCGTTTCCTGCGTCCGGCTGCTGAGGTAATCCCAGTATTTGCGGTTGGTGAGGTTGTAGATGCCGCCGTTAACCTTCACCTGTTTCGCCACCTGCCACCAGGCGCTCAGGTCGACAACACCATAACCGGGCACGCGCATATAGCTGCTGCTGGCGGTGGCGATCGGCTCGCCGCTGTTTTGATAGGTTTCACGGCTGGTTGCGGTGGCGCGCTTACCTTTGACAAAGGTGGCGGTCAGCGCGGTGCCGTAGCGTTTTGCCGGATCGTCCCAGCCGAGGCCGACAATCGCTTTCATCGGCGCGACGCTGTCGAGATCGCGGTAGGCATCGCCCATGTAGCGCGATTTGGCTTGCCCCTCGGCGTAGCCATAAGCGAGGGTTGCATGCAGCCCTTCAGCCTGCTCAAACCAGCTGCCGACATCGAGTGTGGCGCTGATTTCCCCCCCGTAGATAAAAGCTTTATCGCGGTTTTCCGCCTGATAGCTGGTGTAGATATTCGACGGCACGTTGGCAAAGTTGCCGGGGTTGTCGGCGCGGCGATAGCGGGTGTAGGCGATAAAGTTTTTGTAGCTGTTGTAGAACACTGCACTGCGCAGCGTAACGCCCTGCGCCACCTCGCCTTTCAGCCCCCATTCGAGATTATCGCTGGTTTCGGTTTTTAGCGCCGCGTTGCCGATCAGCGCATACTGCGCGCGCCCGGCATAGTTAGAGCCGAGATTCCAGGAGCCGTAGCGCTGGCTGGCGCTGGGGAACTGCGCCCCGCGGCGGTATTGCAGATAGCTCATCAGACGCGGCGTGATGTCGTACTGGAAAGTGAGCGATGGCAGCCACTCGGTATCGCTGTTTTTGTGGTACAGCGCGTTAACATCTGCGGTGTTGAGTACATTGCTGGTGGTAGTCAGGCTGCCGAGATTTTCCGGCTTCATTGACTGGTGCACCACGCGTAGGCCGGGAATGAGGGCAAAATCGTGCTCTCCGGCGGAGAAATTGATCTGATCCTGCACAAATGCACCGATGATCTCGTTTTTACTGTCCGCTTCAGGCTGCATGATCGCGCTGCGCGCGTTCGGCATTGGCTGCTGGTGGAACGGGCGCTGCGTTTTGCTGGCGCTGGCATTAAAGCCAGCACGCAGATCGTGGCGGCCGAAGCTCTTCGCCAGCGCATGCTGAACACCTATCGTATCGGTGTCGTAACTGGAGTAGACGGTGCCCTGAATGCCGGTGGCACTGTCCGGCATCCACGTGGCATCGTGCGCCTGGGTGCGCTGTAAATAGATCTTTGTCGAAGCGCTATCGACCCACGCATCGACCGGTGTCCAGTCATCTTTCAGGCTGATGGCCCAGCGCCGGCTATAGCTGCCCTGCTGAGCGTTGCCAATGATGGCGCTGCCGTCACGGTTCCAGGCGTCAAAGTGGGTATGCGTCGTTTTGTTGTAGTACTCCGCCGTATAGGTCCGTTTGTGCGCCTCGGAGGCTTGCAGGATCCCGGAGAGCAGCAGCGCATCGGAGTGCCAGTTAGCGGGGTAAGCGCCGACTCTGTCGCTGTTATTGCGCGTTTGCTGGCCGTCGCGGCGGCTGTAAACTACAATACCGCGCACTCTCTCATCCCCTGCCGCGGCCGTTACGCCGTTGTGCCAGCTGCGATCGCTGGAGTCATAATCGCTCTGGTAGCCCGCGTAGTACTGCTTCGCCCCTTGCAGGTAGTCATTGGCGGATTTTGGCCGGAACGAGACATTGCCGCCAATGGTGGTGTTGGCTTGTTCCACAGAGGTGGCGCCTGGCTGGATCGCCACGTTGCCGTAAAGGTAGGGGTCAATATAGTCGCGGCCAATGCCGAAGGTGTTAAGCCCGGCGCGTCCGGCGTAGCTGCGCCCGGTGGCCTCCGGCTGGGGAATGCCATCAACATCAATGCCCACGCGGTTACTCTCAAGGCCACGAATGTTATAGCCGGTGTAACCGCCGCGGTCGAAGCCGCTCTTACCGTTGCCGGAACCGCCCCTTGCCCCGGTGGCACCAATCAGCGGTTCATACCGCATGATGGAGCCAAAATCATTCGCCCCGTTGCGTTGCAGAGTGTCAGCATTGATGGCGCGATCGCTCCCGGCATTAAGCCGTGGGGCGGGCGCGGTAATGACCATCTCTTCGGCGCGTTCTTGTTCATCGCGTGGTGCGGTTTCTGCCGCAAAGCTTGCGCTGGGTGTAAGCGTTGTCAGTAATGAGGTGACCAGCACGCGGTTTCTGAAGCGTAGCCGGCAAAAAGGTGTAGTCGTCATAAGTGTGTGTGCCTTTGAATTATTATCATCGGGCTCACATCAACTCCCAGAAATCAGCGGAACCGTACACCAGCCGCACGGGCCAGGCATCAGCTCTCTGTTATGGGCAGGATAATAATGATAACCATTATCACTTGCAACGATTTCATAATCCCACCATTTTGCTTACACTTTGTGGACCCATTTCCCTTCTGGTAACAAGATGATGTCCACTAAACCTGCCATCACTCTGCACTACTGCGTACAGTGCAACTGGATGCTGCGCGCCAGCTGGATGGCGCAGGAGCTGCTCCATACGTTCAATACCGACTTAGGATCCGTGACGCTGATCCCCGGCACCGGTGGCATATTTGTCATCGAAGCCGATGGCAGCGTTATCTGGGATCGCAAGCAAGAGGGCGGCTTTCCCGATGCCGCAGAGTTAAAACGCCGCGTGCGCGACTGCTGCTTCCCGGAAAAACCGCTGGGTCATGTGGAAAAGCGCAGCGAGTAACCTACTGCGCGAAGGCCTGCTTCAGCGCGCGGAACGCTGCCAGCTGCTGTGGAATAAGCTGGTGGCGTTCGTCACGGGCAACGAAAATTTTTAGCATCGCGCTGCCTGCGGCGTTGAAAAAGAGGATGGTGGCGGCGTCCATCGCCATAAATTTGCGTTCAATAAACGCGATATGGTAGCAGTGGTCGGCTTTGATATGGCCCGATACCTGCTCTTTGCCCTGAAGGTTGAAGTACCCGTGGCTGTAAAATCCCGGCGGTAGCGCGATGCTGCACTCCAGGATCACATCTTCGGTGTGGATCAGCAGCAACACCGTGCCCCAGGTGGTCACCTCTTGCCACACCTCGTCAAAGTGGGTGCCAGCAATCATCTTGCTGCCAGGCAGTTGGCGTACCACTTCAAGCAGCGTGGTTTGATAATGCCGGGCGACATGTTCAAGTATGCAATCCGGCTCGGTGTGCAGAAACTCCTGTAAGCTCTTCTCTGTCATCTCTCTCTCCTTTGACTTTTCCCTTCGCCACCTCTCCACTGCAGCGATGAATGAGAATTACTATCATTTGCTTCGGGAAAAAACTGCGAGCTACCGCGCAATAAAAAAGGCCGCCGAAGCGACCTTATAACTATTTTTTAACCGGTTGCGGTTTTTTGTCGCCGGATTCCGGCGCTTCGCGTGGATCGTCTTTTTCAATATTGAACACAAAACCTCCTTTTGCGAATGGATGTTTAGTAAATATAGCTAAGCCTTGCACTCTAAACCAGGCGGCAGAGGGTTAAAAAAGCGCCATTAGCGGAGAAGAATTAAGCTGAATCGGTTCAAAAAAGCGTCCACATAGCTAAAAACGGCGTATTTTCAAATATTTATTCATGAAATAATTTATTCGTTAGCAGCGTAAAATTTCATTACAAATGCGCGTTTTAGCAGCCTATGCTGTTGCCCAAATTGTGCATAGATCGCCAACTCATTGTTAGTAACGAAGATGCATTTGCATACCCTCAGGCGCAGATCGGATTTCCTGTACCTGAGGGATTTTTTTTGCCTGCAGTCGCTCAGAAAATAATGAACTAAGGGAATTAATTTCATTTATTCTGGGATTTTAAAAAGCATACAAATAATTAAGCGAGCCGTTTCCGACTCGCTGGCGTTTAAAAATTAAATTTTAAACTTCAGGTTAAAACAGCAACGGCACCACTATTTTTTATTGCTGCTGTTGCTATTCTGTCCGCCTTTCTTACCGGCTTCGGACGCGCGCTCTGGGTCGTTTTTAAAGTTCCCACCGCTCTGCTGTCCGCCTTTACGCCCTGCTTCTGAGGCTTTTTCACGATCTTCAGCGAAATTACCGGAACCGCCTCTATGCTCGGCCATGTTATTTCTCCATCTGTCGTTTCAAATATAATCAATATGACATCAGCGTCATATCAATCGCCTTTCATGATTAAGTCTGGCCATAAACATAATTTATGTCAAAGCGCAGCCGTTAATTAATACCGCGTTTATGAAATGCGTATTTTTTATTTCTTCTATCCCACTGGTTAGCCGAGAAAAAATAGCGCAGCGGGAGGCTAAATTTATTTTACGGCTGCGTTTAGTGTACTAATCACACCGGTTGCCGTCAGCCTGTCGTGGCAGGCTCTGCCAGGGCTGGCATTTAGTTTTGTTATAATATAACATTTCAATTTATGACAAACGTAACCAGGGAGTGATACCGATGATGAAGAAAACGGCTTTTGCTTTGGCGATGGGCGCGCTGCTGATGAGCACGCAGGGCTTTGCCCATGGGCATCACCACGGCAAACCGCTGACGGAAGTGGAGCGTAAAGCGAGCGAAGGGATTATTGATGATAAAGATGTGAAAGATCGCCCGCTCTCGGACTGGGATGGCGTGTGGCAATCCATTAACCCTTACCTGCTGAACGGCGATCTCGATCCGGTGCTGAAGAAAAAGGCGCAGCACGGCGATAAAACGGTGGAGGCGTACCGCGACTATTACAAAAAGGGTTACGCCACGGATATCGATATGATCGGCATTGAAAACAACGTGATGGAGTTTCACTCTGGCAAAACCGTCAACAGCTGCCGCTATGATTATGCCGGTTACAAGATCCTGACCTACGCTTCCGGCAAAAAGGGCGTGCGCTATCTGTTTGAGTGTAAAGACGCCAGCTCCAAAGCGCCGAAGTATGTGCAGTTCAGCGATCACACCATCGCCCCGCGCCAGTCCCAGCATTTCCACATTTTCATGGGCAGTGAATCCCAGGAAGCCTTGCTGAAAGAGATGGATAACTGGCCAACTTACTACCCCTACAACATGACTAAAGCGCAGATCGTCGACGAGATGCTGCATCACTGATTTCTCTGCGGGCGGCCATCGCTGCCGCCCGCCTCTCCCCTTATCTTCCCCGTTTTTCCCGCGCCAGTGATTTAGGAGTAATCCTCTCCAGAGTGCCGTCTATGCTTAAGGCTTAAAAAAACGATAACGCCGTTACAAGCACACCCCTTTTAATTCACCCGCATTGATGACTGGAGGCCTGGTATGAGCAACCAAGGCAACAACCCGGACGCGCACCGCGCCCCGGAAATGATCCCGCTGTCCTTAACTGTTAACGGCGAGCGCCGACAGCTTGAGGTTGATACCCGTACCACGCTGCTGGATGCGCTGCGTGAAAGTTTACATCTCACCGGCACCAAGAAAGGGTGCGACCACGGCCAGTGCGGCGCCTGCACAGTGATCGTTAACGGGCGGCGCATCAACTCCTGCCTTACCCTGGCGGTAATGCAGCAGGATGCCGACGTCACCACCATTGAGGGCCTCGGCTCGCCGGAGGATCTCCATCCGATGCAGGCGGCCTTTGTCAAACATGATGGCTACCAGTGCGGTTACTGCACCCCGGGGCAGATCTGCTCCTCCGTCGCCATGCTGAAAGAGATTGAGCAGGGCATTCCCAGCCACGTCACCCTCGATCTCGTCTCTGCGCCGGAGATGACGGCAGATGAGATCCGTGAACGCATGAGCGGCAATATCTGCCGCTGCGGCGCCTACGCCAACATGCTGGCGGCGATTAAAGAGACCGCCGGGGAGAAATCATGAAGACCTTTACCTATGAGCGGGTCACTACCCCTGCCGAAGCGGCTGCCAGCGCACAGCGCACAGAGGGGGCGAAATTTATCGCGGGCGGCACTAACCTGCTTGATTTGATGAAGCTGGAGATTGAGACGCCGACCCATCTGATTGATGTCAATGGCCTGGCGCTGGATAGCATTGAAGTAACCGATGAAGGCGGCCTGCGCATTGGCGCGCTGGTGCGCAACACCGATCTCGCCGCCGATGGGCGCGTGCGCCGCGATTATGCCGTCCTCTCCCGCGCCCTGCTTGCCGGTGCTTCTGGTCAGTTGCGTAACCAGGCAACGACCGCTGGCAACCTGCTACAACGCACGCGCTGCCCCTATTTTTACGACACCAATCAACCCTGCAACAAACGTCAGCCGGGCAGCGGCTGCGCGGCGCTGGGCGGCTACAGCCGTCAGCTTGCGGTAGTCGGTGCCAGCGAATCCTGCATTGCCACTCATCCCAGCGATATGGCGGTTGCCATGCAGCTGCTTGATGCAACTGTTGAGACCGTCAACCCGGGCGGGAGTGAACGCCAGATCCCGCTGGCAGCGTTTTATCGCGCGCCCGGCGACACGCCACATCTGGAGACGGTATTGCAGCCCGGCGAACTGATTGTCGCCGTCACCCTGCCGCCGCCTGCGGGCGGCACGCATATCTATCGTAAAGTGCGCGACCGCGCCTCCTACGCGTTTGCGCTGGTCTCCGTGGCGGCGATTGTCCACCCGGACGGCAGCGGGCGCGTGGCTATCGGCGGCGTTGCCCACAAACCGTGGCGGCTTGCCGAAGCGGATGCGGCGCTGCCGCAGGGGGCACAGGCGGTGTATGACAAGCTCTTCGCCACCGCGCAGCCCACGGCTGAGAATGCATTTAAATTGACGCTGGCGAAGCGCACGCTCGCCTCGGTGTTGTCGGAAGCGAGGGCGTAAACGATGAAATTTGAGAAACCGGCAGGCGAAAACCCCATCGATCAACTGAAAGTGGTCGGTCAGCCCCATGACCGCATCGACGGCCCGCTAAAAGTGAGCGGCCGCGCCCACTACGCCTACGAATGGCATGATGTACTGCCCAATGTAGCCTATGGCTATATCGTCAGCGCGGGGATTGCGAAAGGCAAAATCAGCGAGATTAACTGCGATGCGGCTGGCAACGCGCCGGGCGTGCTGTCGATTATCACCGCCGATAACGCCGGTCCGCTGGGCAAAGGCGAGCGCAACGCCGCCACGCTGCTCGGCGGCCCGCAGATTGAGCACTATCACCAGGCCGTTGCGCTGGTGGTGGCTGAAACCTTTGAGCAGGCGCGCACCGCCGCCGGGCTGGTGGACATCACTTACCAGCGCGAAAGCGGTGCCTACGATCTGGCAGCGGAGCAACCGGCGGTCAACAGCGCGCCGGAGAGCGCACCGGACAACAATAGCGGCGATTTTGACGCTGCCTGGGCAAGCGCCGAGGTGAAACTCGACGCCACCTACACCACGCCGGATCAGAGCCATATGGCGATGGAGCCCCACGCCTCGATGGCCGTCTGGGAAGGGGATAAGGTGACGGTCTGGACTTCCAACCAGATGGTCGCCTGGTGCCGCACCGATCTGGCCACCACCCTCAAGTTGCCGGAAGAGAACGTGCGCATCATCTCGCCCTACATCGGCGGCGGTTTTGGCGGCAAGCTCTTCCTGCGCAGCGATGCGCTACTGGCTGCCCTCGCCGCTCGCGCCTTGCAGCGCCCGGTGAAAGTGATGCTGCCGCGCCCGATGATCCCCAATAACACCACCCATCGCCCGGCGACCATTCAGCACATCCGCATCGGCACCGATCGGCAGGGAAAAATCACCGCCATCGCCCACGACAGCTGGTCCGGCAACCTGCCGGGCGGGACGCCGGAGACAGCGGTAAATCAGACCGAGTTGCTCTACGCGGGGGCTAATCGCCATACCGGTTTACGGCTGGCGACCCTCGATTTACCGGAGGGCAACGCCATGCG
The DNA here is from genome assembly GCF_016624785.1 of Kosakonia sp. S42. Classification (NCBI taxonomy): domain Bacteria; kingdom Pseudomonadati; phylum Pseudomonadota; class Gammaproteobacteria; order Enterobacterales; family Enterobacteriaceae; genus Kosakonia; species Kosakonia sp. S42. Next base: position 11,804 of record NZ_JACVTW010000019.1, read on the forward strand.
CGCGCCGGGTGAAGCGCCCGGCCTGATGGCGCTGGAGATTGCCATTGATGAGATGGCAGAGCGAGCCGGGATCGATCCGGTTGAGTTCCGCATTCTCAACGACACGCAGGTTGATCCGAAAGATCCACAGCGCCCCTTCTCACGCCGCCAGCTGGTGGAGTGCCTGCGTAGCGGCGCGGATCGCTTTGGCTGGTCGCAGCGCAACGCCACGCCCGGCCAGACGCGGGATGGAGAGTGGCTGGTGGGCTACGGCGTCGCGGCGGGCTTTCGTAACAACCTGCTCGCCCCGTCTGGCGCGCGCGTGCACCTCGACGACGCAGGCCGGGTGACGGTGGAGACGGATATGACCGATATCGGCACCGGCAGTTACACCATCATTGCCCAGACCGCCGCCGAGATGCTCGGCGTGCCGCTCTCACACGTTGAGGTGCGCCTTGGCGACTCCAGCTTCCCGGTCTCTGCCGGTTCCGGCGGGCAATGGGGAGCCAACACCTCTACCGCTGGCGTCTATGCCGCCTGCGTCAAGCTGCGTGAAGCTATCGCCAAAAAACTGGGCTTTGATGCCGCTTCAGCGGTGTTTGCTGATGAGACGATAAGCGTGGGCGATCGCAGCGCACCGCTAAAAGCTGCGGGTGCACTCAGCGCGGAAGATACCATTGAGTTTGGCGATCTGGATGAGCAGTATCAGCAATCGACCTTTGCTGGCCACTTTGTTGAGGTCGCCGTCGATGCGGCAACCGGTGAAGTACGCGTGCGCCGTATGCTGGCGGTGTGTGCCGCCGGGCGCATCCTCAACCCGAAAACCGCGCGCAGCCAGGTGATTGGCGCGATGACGATGGGGCTGGGCGGCGCATTGATGGAGGAGCTGGCGGTCGATACGCGCCAGGGCTACTTCGTCAATCATGATATGGCGACCTACGAGGTGCCGGTACATGCCGACGTGCCTGAGCAGGAGGTGATCTTCCTCGACGACACCGATCCCATCTCCTCGCCGATGAAGGCCAAAGGCGTGGGTGAACTGGGGCTGTGCGGCGTCAGCGCGGCGATTGCTAATGCGATCTACAACGCGACCGGCGTGCGGGTGCGGGATTACCCGGTCACGCTCGATAAGCTGCTCGACGCCTTGCCGGATATGACCTGAGGAGACGTTATGCAGCAGACCATTCTGGCACCCGACACGGCGGATGAAGCGCTGCTGACGCCGCAGCAGGCGCTGCTCACCGATGACAGCGAAGCGATTCTGCGCTTCGCCGTTGACGCGCTAGGCGCAGGCATGGGGGCAGCGCTGGTAACGCTGACCGGCATTCGCGGCGGCGCAGCACGCGCAGTGGGCGCGCAGATGGTGGTACGCGAAGATGGCGGCTATTGCGGCTTTGTCTCTGGCGGCTGCGTGGAGTCTGCCGCTGCCTTTGAAGCGATGGCGGCACTCGCCTGCGTTGAAGATCGCGTGGTGCGCTACGGCGAGGGATCGCCGTGGTTCGACATCGTGCTTCCCTGCGGTGGCGGTATTACGCTGCATATTCATCGCCTGCGTAGCGCGCAACCGCTGCTGGCGGTGCTGAACCTGCTTGCGCAGCGCCAGCCCGCCGCGCTGCGCTACCATCCGGCTCGTGAACAGCTTGAGTGCGTTACCGATGTGATCGAAAGCGGCTGGCATGAGGAGATCTTTACCGTCGCCTACCGCCCGCGCGTGCGGGTGATGGTGTTTGGTCGCTCGATTGAGGCGCAGGCCACTGCCAGCCTCGCCCGCGCCTCTGGCTACGATGTGCAGCTTGTCGAAACGCTAAACGATGGCGCGCAGATCGACGCGCAGACGGCGGTGATCCTGCTGTCGCACGATCTGCACCGGGAACTGCCGGTGTTGCAGGTAGCGCTCCGCGCGCAACCTTTCTACATCGGCGCGCTCGGCAGCTATCGCACCCATCAAAAACGCATGCAGAAGCTCGGTGAGATTGGCTTTGCGCCCTCTGATATTGCGCGCATCAAAGCGCCGATTGGTATTTTCCCGAAAGCGCGCGATGCGCGTTCGCTGGCGCTCTCAGTGCTGGCGGATGTCGCCGCCGCGCAGCTTGCAACGGACGAAAGCTGATGGTTGATCCAGTGGTAATTATTCTTGCCGCAGGCCGCGGCGAGCGGTTTCTTGCCTCCGGCGCGCAACGCCATAAGCTTGATACGCCGCTCGGTGAGCGCACGCTGCTGGAACATGTGATTCATGCGGTGGAGCGCGCCGGACTCAGCTGGCGCCTGGTTCGCCCTGCGGGCGGCACGGGCGGAATGGGTGACTCTATCGCGCTGGGCGTTAACGCTACTTCGAACGCCTCCGGCTGGCTGATTCTGCCCGCCGACCTGCCGCTGATTGCCCCGGAATCGTTACTGCGCGTCGCCGAAGGGTTAGGTGAAAAACCGCTGGTGGTGCCATGGCATCAGCAGTGCCAGGGTCATCCGGTGGCCTTTTCCCGCTGCTACTTCCCTGCCCTGCGGGCATTAACTGGCGATAGCGGCGCGAAAAGCATTGTTCAGCAGGCAAGAGCGCGCGGCGAGGTGCTGGAGCTGCCGCTGACGGATGCGGGGATTATTCAGGATATTGATACGCTGGAGGATTTGCGGCGGGCGGAGCGTATCTACGATAACCCTTTACGCGTCCAGCGTGCGTAAGTGAGTCGCCACGCCCCAGCGCAGCACCTCGCATTTTTCTTCTGCCATTTCTAACACCGCGTAGCTGGCATTGGGCTGCGCATAGCGGGCGAAGTTCTCAAGGTTTCCCTCTTTCAGCAGCGCCAGCAGCCCCTGAGTGACGTGCCCATGGCAGACAACGCAGAGGGTTTTATGCGCCGCGCGAGTGTGCTGAAGCTGTAAAAACGCCAGCATGCGCTGCACCGCCTGCGCCAGTGATTCACCGCCTGGCGGGCAGAATGCGGCATCGTGCGCGAATAACGCATCTGCTTCAGCCTGCAACTTTTGCGTGGAGAGCCCTTCGTAGCGCCCGAATGACTGCTCCATCAGCGCGGCATCAATCACCAGCGGCGCCTGAAAAAGCGCGGCGAGTTGTTCGCCCATGCTGCGCGCCCGCGCGAGCGGCGAGCTAAAGACGCACTCGGCGGCGTAACCTTCATCTTTTAACGCAGCGAGTAATGCCACCGTTTCCCGCTCGCCGCGTTCGGTGACTGGGCTGTCCTGCTGACCCTGAACCATGCCCGCGCGGTTCCACTGCGTTTGTGCGTGCCGTACGAGAATAACCTTCATCTGCCCTGCTCCAGTTTGCTACTGCGCCCGGTATATTCACGGGGGATTTTAAAGAGTGGCTGGTAAGCTAGAGTACGCGCTGATGCTGGTTCGCCCGGTGGCCCACCGCGATGCATTTCGCCTCAACCATGCTGATGTAGTAATAGCGGGGGTTTGGCAGATGGGTCATCAACCATGGAAGCTCCGTGGAGTATTCGACATCAGTGGTGGCGATCATCCACACCGGCTCGCCGTATAAGGTGATGACCGTAGCGTGATGGGCGTACTCATCCCACCCGCGTTGGCTCTGCGCGGCATAGGTTCTGGCGATCTCGATGGCTTCAGCTTGAGTAATCAATACAACGTCCTGAGCGGAAGAAGTTTTAAGTAAGCTACACGGCTTTGTTGCGAGTGGCTATGACGGTTTTTAGCTGAGGGAGTGGGGATAAATTATCTCGTGCGTGGCAATCCATCAACTGCGGCGAGAGGGAGATCATTTCGCATGTGGTGCTTTTGTTTGGGCTTCGTTTTTACATTCTCTTTTCGCCTCAGCTACACTACTCCCTCAATTTTTATTACTGAATTCAATAATGTTAAAAAAATTACGCTTTATCATTCCTCTGCTCGCGCTGGTTGGCGCTGTCGCCTACTGGCTTACGCCGCACTACTCCGAGGAGGAGGAGAGCTATTACCGCGCGGTGTTCTGCACCATCGATCATGACGATCCACAGAATTTTGCCCGTGATATGGAAAACATTATCGAGGGCGGCAACTCAGATTACGCGTTACGTAAAAATCACTACATCTCCGCGCTGGGCGAACGGATGATCGATACCTGGACGTCGCTCAGCGCGCAGCAGCAGGCAGAGCTCAAAGAAAACCAGCAGAAGTGCCGCGACATAATGAGTGAGAAACAGCGGTCTTAATAAAATTATGAGCTTTGCAGCAGTGGCCTTCTGGTTTAACGGCAGGGATTATTTGAGAGTAAGTTATGAGCAAAAAGAGTACCGACACCAGTAAATTCTTAAGTTATGTCTTGCGCCATGAACCAGAAGCAATTGGCCTATCTCTGGATAAAGAGGGCTGGGCCGTTATAGACGACCTTATTCTGCGTGCTGGTAATAAAGGCCATGCACTCGATAGAGATCTTATTTTCGACATTGTTGAAAACAGTGAAAAGAAACGCTTTACGATTTCAGAGGATGGCTTACGCATTCGAGCGGCTCAGGGGCACTCCACTCAACAGGTCAATATCACTTACGCAGAGAAAACGCCTCCAGATGTTTTGTATCATGGCACTGCAACTCGCTTTACCCCTCAAATCAGAGAGCAAGGCCTACTCCCTTTGTCACGTCAGTATGTTCACCTTTCCTCTGATGAAGATACGGCAATTCAGGTCGGGCGACGTTATGGAAAGCCTGTATTACTAAAAATTAAAGCCACGGATATGTATGAGAAGGGCTATAAATTTTATCAGGCGGATAATGGGGTTTGGTTAACGGAGCATGTGCCGTATGAGTATATTCAGGAGTGACGGCTACTCATCATCATCCTGATCATCTTGATGACGGGTTGCGTCAAGGCGAGCTGATTTTAACCATTCATCAAAGTTAGCCACATAACCCCTGTCTTCCCATCCTGCGGAGGCAAAGGCATGGACATAATAGACTTTGGGCTCTCCTGAAATATCCGAACCATCAAAGCAGGCGATATCATCAGAATAAAGCCAGTTAGCGAAAGGAATTAACTTCCTTTCAGGATAGAGTTCTTTGACTTTTTGACACCAAAAATCAACAGAGCTTTGTGTGTGGCAAAGCAGCCACCACGGATCGATATCCTCAAGATTTTCTTTTGACACGTAATTGATAAAACTTTCAGGAAAAGCGAATCCTGAGTATAAATAATTATGGTACGTAATAGCTCTACTAGTCATTTTTCACTATTATCTCCGAATGGAATGAAGCGTTGGGACTTTTTATCAACCCATCTCCAAGATTATTAAAAACTCCAACGATGGCTTCATCTCATATTATCAATTAAGAGCCACAAAAACCAAAAGCTCTTATTCTTCTAACAAATAGCTCAAACCATTAATACTTAAAGTTAGCTTTTTAATAAAAAATTAATTTTTCCAGTTACTCCTGTATATCGGAATCTTCACGATCAATACTTTCATTCCTATATAATGAAACTGAATACACTTGTTCCAGAACAAACCAATGTTCATGGAATTCGTTTTTCCATTCAACGTCAACAGATTGCAAGCAATATAATAACCCTTCTTATGAGTTTCACTTCATTGAGGAAGGATCTCTATCCATATTACAAATCGATAAGGATCACTAAAAATCATATTTATCTCCTTTCCAGGTAGGCATCATTAGTATATTTGCATCAACAGGTCATTAACCGTTATTTGATCATCCGGGTGTATATTTATATATCTTTCACATGCAAGTCTGACGTAATTAAAGCCTACAGATTCAGGTACGATAATCTCTCCGTCATAGACACTGAACATAATTCCTTCAAAATGACACATAGGATCTGGATCATCTAAATCTGGGAAAGTACAAGCAGTTTCATTAACACAGCATCCATACCTTTTCAGGATAAATGGCAATGCCCATAAAAACTTGTGTTGAGAATATATAGAATTAAAAAATTCTTTTATAACCCACTCAGGATTATTCTCATAATCTATGCCTTCGAAAAGTTTTTTATTATTCATTCAGTCACCGGAAAAATTCGTAACGCGCGTTTATAAGACAAAAAAACTCCGTCAACTTAGGATGGAATTAATGAAAACTACAAGGGGTTCCTTTGCAATAAATTAACAACATTACTCACTGTATTTTCTGGCAAAATTTTTTCACTTACATTCATGCCTCCATCTAAACTCCAAATTAATAAATCACCTTCACTTTTTTTCATAAAGTAAAGATAAAATTCATTATCTTCCATGGCAGTGCACGTCATATCAAATAACCCATCAATAAGCTTTGTGCCATCACCTGTAAAATAGCTCGCTGCATTTTGATACAAACCATGCGCATCTATACTCGAATCATTAACACAAAGCTTATCCAATGGAGCACTCGAATAAAATCCAAGCGTGGTTTTTAACTCAACCGGATTAATATTACCGAACAGTCTTTGACCATCAATATATAATGAAAAAAGGCCATTCTTCCAAGAATCCCCCGGAGCATTCCATGCTTCAACCACATCAAATTGAAGTGCGAAAATGAACGGATCGCCATAAATCATTTTATTTTCACCCTAAGCTGTTTTGGTACATCATCAGGTCTCTGCTTCCCAAAATATATTTATTTGCTAAATCGACAAATAGACACAACCAATCTCCCTCATTGAATTTACTTAACATCTCAGTAGATTCCACGATGGCGTAATCATACCAATAATCCCCGGGCTCATTATCACTACTAAAATCTGTAATGCATAAATCAAAGTTTCTATACATGTATGTACCTCAACCGTTTCAGGCGCTCCCCCCATCTGAAATCGCTCATTAAACATTGCTAACGTACAGCGGCAAATATGGAGGTGTTGGCTGCCGCTCGTCCCCTGCTACGCTTTTTCAAAATCACTGTTATAGAAGGTCTGGTGCATAATCATTACTGATGGCAGCATTGATCTGAACCCGGTAACTGTTACGGAGTTAATCATGGCTCACCACGGCGTGCGCCAGCACGCGTGCTTGCCAATCTTTTTCAGGGATTAACTTGGCGATCTCATTCGCCAGGTAAGGTGCGGCGCCACCGGAAATCGCTGATTGGTGGAAGTTGCACAACATTATTGACAGTATGAAAATTAATAAAAGATCCTAGTTTAAAAATTTAGGATCCTCTTTGTTAATTAATAAGACCCATTAGTTTTTATTCAACTGGTTTTAATGAAACAGCCATTTCTAGCACTATATTTAGGTAGGCTGCTTCTCCACTAGTCATTCTTCTTTTCAATTCATCACGAGCATAAATAATTTCAACTTTAGACCCTATTCGAAAAAGTTTTTTATCTTCTTCTTTGATATAACTATAAATACTTTCTTCACATGTCGAGCCATCATCCAATGATAAACTGAAACTATTATCTAGTAATGATGGGTCTTGTCCTGCAACGTAGGTTCTGGTTATAACACCTGAAACGGACAGTAAAAGCATTTTTTTTTGCGCAATACTATCCCACCACTCATCGGAACCAAAAAGACCGTTAGTACCTTTTAGACCCATATTTGGTCTTGAACTATCCAAAGTAAGGGCTTGAGTTAAAGCAATTTGTTCTGGTTTTTCCTTTAGCTCATCAGAAAGAGAGTATACTAGTTTCATGGGTATTTTTGTATTATCCAACTTCAATAGCATAACTTTTCCTTTCATTTAACTTGTTCAAAATTGACAATGTTTTTATTAAAAATGTCCATCCCTTTACCTTGTCCAAGCTGCGTCGTCATTTGTCCACCTTCAACCTTAAATCGGATGTTTGTATCCATCCATTTTCCTGCCTGAGTCGACATGTTAGGTAATTCTTTTGCTGCTGCAGAATTTGCAGCAATACCTATCTTTTCAAGCTCTGAGAATGTGCCGGGCTTAACCACTATTTTTACTGTCACTCCATCATATTTTGATGAATATCCTAATACCGGAGAAACAGAGGTTTCAGTTGTGGCTGGCATAATTCCTGTTCTTTCAAATTGTTTGAATTGTTCAGGAGACATAGTGCGATAAACAATTTCATTTCCGTGAGCATCATATTGTTGTACTGGATTTAGCGGATTTTTAGACTGAGTTGCAGGTACACCTATTGTTTGTTTCCCTGCCTGAGCCGTTCCCTTTCCGGCAACATTATCATCAATAGCATTCTTATTATTTGATAAATAAGCCAAATCATCCTTATTTGGCGCATCCGGAATCGGTGTAACCGTAGTACTTCCACCTGTACCAGGCGCATCGCTATTATTACCTGTATTATTCGGTCCAGTGTTTACTTGACTACCGTTTCCGGTGTTGTTCGGCCCGGTATCTGGCTGGCCATCATGATTGCCTGTATCGGTAGGCCCTGGATTAGCTGGATCAGTATTCCCTGTATGACCCGGCCCGCGAGTCCCGTCACGGCTCGGATCGCGTACTGCACACTGCTCACGCGTACCCTCACAGCTCCCACCGGCATTCCAGTCATCGCCGTTTGCCCAACCTTTGCTTCCGTTTCCGGTCGCTCCGGCTACTACGGCTGCTGTATTTGCGGCTGCTTCCGCAGCAGCTCCCATCATGCCCAACGCATTATTCTCAACCGTCGTTTTCCCGGCCTGCGCCGCTGCCACCACACTTGCACTGCTGTCGCCCACCAGGCCGCCGGCAAGGCCGGATGCCAGAGTTGCCAGTGCAGAAACGGTCTGTTTCTCTTCCTCGCTCAGTTCACCAACGGTTTTATGGTACGCGTCAACGGCAATTATCCCTGCCAGTTCGCCGGTGGCGGCTCCTGCCGCTGCGGTCGCTGCATCTTTTTTGCTGGCTGCCGCCAGCGCGGCATTTACCACGGCGTGGGCCAGCACGCGTGCTTGCCAATCTGTTTCGGGAATTAACCTGGCAATCTCATTCGCCAGGTAAGGTGCGGCGCCACCAGCAATCGCTGATTTGAGATCGCCCCCCGCCAGAGCCTGCACTGCGGCGGTTGTGGCAGTGATGGCACGCTGAACGCTGCCGCCCGTGCCCTGCTGTGTTTTCGCAAACTCACGGTTATAGAAGGTCTGGTACATCTGGTCACTGATAGCCTCATCAGTAACCGGCTTCCCTGCCTTCTGCAGCAGGGTGATGGCTGCCGCGCGGTCTTTCTCATCCGCGTGTTGCATACTGGCTTTGGCGTTTTCCGTCGCGGTGATCTTCGCGTCGGTGCGCACAACATCCGAGACCTGGCTGCCAATCTCGCCAATCAGCTGTGCGGTTTGCAGCCGCCGTTGCTCTTTTTCCTTGTTGAATATCGGGTCGATGCTGCCGTTGGCATGTTCCGTGTCGCGGCTCAGCGTGCCGACATCCTGCTGCTGATTCGCGGTATCGCGCACAATCACCGTACCGTCAGCCACCGCTGATTGCGTGGTGCCTTCGGCATGCCCGCTACCGCCGAGCCCGGTCAGCATGTTGCTCGCCATATTGCCGATCACGTTGCCGGCAATGCTTCCCCCGGTGCTGAACCCGCCGCCAACGTGTTCGACTTTGTAATCCGCTTTGTTGGCGATATCCGTGAAGCCAAGCGTACCGGTATCGAGCCGGTTTTTGTCAGCCTCTGCGCGGCTGGCAAGCACCGCGCCATCCAGTTGCGTATGGCTGCCGACCGTAACATCGAAACCACCTTTGCCAGCGAAGATCCCCGTCTGCTCCTGCACCGAGTCGTAGTTGCTCTTCATCTTGTCGCGGCTGTAGCTGAAGCTGCCACCCGCTCCGCTGCCGAAGGTGTAATTCAGCCCGCCGCTGACGCTCTGCTGCTTGCTGTTATAGGTGTCGCTGTCCTGTAGGCTGCTCAGCGTCAGGTCTCGGCCAACATCCGCCGTCACCTTGTCGCCATTAACCTGCGCACCCTGCAACAGGGTGTCGCGCCCGCTGCTCAGGCTGACATTTTGCCCGGCATCCAGCGTGCTCTCCTTCCAGGCGGTGCCGTTACCTTTCTCGCCGCCCTTGGCGGCGTTGCCGCTGGCGGAAACGGTAAACCCTGCGCCATCTTTTCCGGCAGTGATGCCGACGCCAAGGGAGCCGCCCTTGCTGGAGTTGCTGCCGCTGGTTTTCTGCGTATCTGCCGCGCCCGTGAGGGTGATATCCCGCGCGGCATCGAGGGTGAGATCTTTCCCGGCTTTCAGCTCGCTGCCCGCAATGGCAATATCGCCGCTGTTCGTCGTCTGACCTTTGCCGCTGGCGGTGATGCTGAGATCGTTCCCGGCGTTAAGCGTGCTGCCGGTAGTGGTCTCCTGCTCTGAGTGGGAGGTGGATTTCGATGACTGCCCACCAATGGAGGCCATCACGCCGAACGCACCGTTCTTCGTCATGTCGCCACCGCTGACAGCGTCTGCCAGGCGGCTCGCCTGCCCGGCCTGAATGCCGGAAAGCGCCGCTTTGGTGGCCTGCAGTGCGGCCAGTCGTCCATCGCTCTGATCTTTGGCTTCCATGGCGGTGGTCGCCGCCGTGTTCACCGCATCGCCGACCGCGCCGGAGAGCGCCACCGTCAGGCCACTGCTCTTCTGCGTGAACGTCTGGTCACTGACGCGTTTGTCACGGCCAGGTTCGACAACCACACTGTCGCCGGAAAGGGAGAGATCCTTTTTAGCCACCAGATCTGCGCCGCCCACGTGCAGTTGCTCGCCCGCGTTAATCGCGACATTGCCACCATTGCTGCCAATGGCGCTCATGCTCTGGCTCTGGGTGGTGCCCTTCTCTTTCAGATCCTGCGTGGTTTTGCTGGTGCCGATGGTGAAACCAATCCCGCCGGAGCCCATCAGGCCGCTCTTTTTCTTCTCTTTGAACTGCCAGTTCGAATCCGTGTTGGTCGCAGCTTCAATATTGACATCGTGACCGGCACTCAGCACCACATTGCCATCACCCACCACATTCGAGCCTTTAACCAGCAGGTCATTGCCGGATTTGAGGGTGATGTTATCGCCGCTCAGCAACGTGCCGGACTCGCGCGTTGCGCTCTGCTCAGAGATGGTGTGCGTGGTGGTTTTCTTCAGGAACCCTTTCTTGGTTTTGGTTTGATCCTGGTAGTGGTAATCGCTCTCGGTGGCAGTCGTCAGGTTGATGTCACGCCCGGCCTGCACGCCGATATCGCCCTGCGCTGTCACCTGCGCCGCTTCGGCGTTCATATCGCGCCCGGCGATAATCGTCGTGCCCGCGCCGCTGGCAATCTCTGTACCCTGCTGGCGTACCTGCTCGTTGATAACGGTTTTTTTGCGGGCTTTATAACTGTCGCCCTGCGTCGTCTCTGCGGCTTGTAGATCGACATCGCGACCGGCCTGCATCCCGACCTGCTGCTCTGCTGCCAGCCCGGCGGCCTGGGAATGAATATCTTGCCCGGCGGTGAGGATCAGGTTACCGCCCGCACTGACGGTGGTGCGATCAAGCCCGGTGCTGTGATTTTCGCTGTTGCCGTTACGGCTGCTCTGGCGGGTCTGCTGCGCATTCAGGTTGAGGTCATTGCCCGCGGCAAGCGAAGCATCTTTTCCTGCGCGAACATCGCTGGCGGTCAGCGTTAAATCTTCGCCTGCCTGCATGGAGAGCGATCCGCCCGCCGTGATGCCGCTGCCCTGATAGCTCACCGTCGACCGGCTGGTCGGCGATTGACGCCGGAAGCCGGACTGACTGTAAGCATCGTTAATTTCAATGGCGTTGACGGCGATATTGCCGCCCGCGTCCATCAGCAGATCGCCGCCTGCCGCCAGGGTAGAGCCGGTGAGCGTGATATCTTTTCCAGCCGTGAGCGATAAGCCATCCAGCGCCGTAATGCTGGCGATGCTGCCAAGCGTGGTGTCCTTCAGGCTTATCGTGCCGCCCTTGCCCTGCGCATTGAGCGCAAACTGGTCGGCCAGAGTGATGTTGTTGATGCTGCCGTCGAGGCTCTCAAGCGCTACCGTTTTGCCACTGATGGCAGAGCTGATGTTGTTGATATCGCCAACGGCGCTGAGATCGACATTGCCGCCAGCTTTCAGCAGCGCATCGTTGGTGTTGATAATCTGCGAGGCGCTGTTAACGCTGAGATCGTTGCGCGCCAGCAGCGTGCTGCCGCTGTTGGTGACCTTGCCGCCATTAATGGTGACGTTGTTCCCGGCAATAACGCTGCCGTTATTAACGGTGACATCTTTCGGCGAGAGGTAAAGTTTCGGGATCATCACCGTTTCGCCGCCGATGGTCGCGCGCTCCCACCACAGGATGCTGTGGTCCAGCGCCGCAATCTGATCGGCAGTGAGCGCGATACCAAACTGCAGCCCCAGGGATTGCTTCGCGCTGGCGGCGTTATCCATCAGGTAGCGCATCTGCTCCAGATCGGAGCCGATACCGTTCAGGTAGCGGTTACCGGTCTGGTTCAGCATGGCATTGCTGACATAACGGGTATCAAATGCGGCATCACCGAGGAAACGGTAATCGTAATCCGGTTTCAGGTTGATGCGATCCAGCATGTAGGCTGAACCGAGGAACAGCTTCTCGTCGGTATACTTTGGATTGGTCTCGCGCGGCGCAACCAGTGTGGTCATGCCAGCCTTTACGAAGAGCGGGTTACCCGCCAGACCAGGCGTTGATACGCCAGCCCCGGCGATACCGCCAGGCGAACTGACAAGCTTCACGCCCTCTGACGGCGTCATTCCCTGCGGTAGCGACGGGCCATTTACCTGGCTCACTGGCGTAATGCCGCCAGGTAAGCCGGAAGAGTTCTGCCCGGTGGGCTTCGCCGCAGGGTTAACCCCGGCCGGCAGGTTCGCGGCGTTATAACCGGGCGCGGAGGCCGAGGGTGACAGCCCCAGCAATGCATTCAGGTCGCCGAACAGCGCCGGATCTAAATCACCCAGCCCGTCCAGTTTTGGGTTGAGGGTAATGAGATAGGGGCTTTTCGGGTTAGCCGACACCACGAAATAGCCGTTATTACCCGTTGGCAGCGGATAGGCACTGGTATCAACGGTTTTCCCCTGGTGCTGACCGGGGCCGCTGTTAGCGATATTTTTCAGCGCGGCCTGGGTAACATTGGCACTGGCCAGGCTTCCTGCATTACCGAGGCTGGCACTGCCTTTCTGCTGAACGCTGACGGTGCTGAGCGCCGTTCCGGCGGTTGTGCCATTGTCCAGCGAGCCGCCGCCGTTAATCTGCTGCAGCGCGTTTTGTAGCTGATCCTGCCACTGCGGCGAGTTAACGGACGCAGAGCCTGCGGCAAGCGCCTGTTTTGCCACGCTACCGCCAATACCCTGGTTGCTTAGGGTATTCAGTGCAGGAGCGGTAATCGTACCACTCACGCCACCCGCGTTGGAGGTGGTAGTTTCGTTACTGATATTGCTACTGAAGTTAGCGGTTACATTACCACCGCCCTGGATAACGGCGCGATAGAGGTCACCATTTTCCTGAGAAGTTTCTTGCTTGCTGTCTAAATGAAATATAACGCCTGCGTCGCGAATACCACTTTCCCGCATGTACTGCCTGAGTTCTTTTTCCGCTGGAATATCAGATTTAGTCGGGCAAAACGTATATTTCGGGCAATCATAAACGTATTTCTGCGTGACCGTTGTTTTCCCGGCCTGCGCAGAATTATTGTTTAAGGTGCCTCCCTTTAGCGTTATTGCTTTGCTGGCGAGAAGAGAACTGGCAACGTTATCCAACTTATCTGCATTAATGGAAAGATTGCCATTCGCCGAAATCCTGCCCGCGCCACCTGAAGCTGATACCGTTGTTACGGTTTCACGAACTACGACTGGCGGTGAACTCGCATTAGCGATCGGCACCAATGAATAGACAGTCGTACATGATTCGTTGCTGTGAGCACTGTGGCTACCGCCGCATTTTTCGCTTTCATGAAGCGCCAGCAAGCTTTTATCAAGGGAAGAGAGCTTGAACGTCATCGTTGCCGCAGGCGTACCAATATCCTTAATCAATTGGGTCGTGACGGTAAATCCATCCCGCTGATTCAGCAGATGCCCGGTTCTGATGGTGATATCACCGTTCTGCGTCTCAATATTCCCTGACGTGTTAACCACTTCACTATTTGCATTCCCCGCCGCATCACGCTGCATCGACAGGTTATTCCCTGCCAGCATATCGCCGCGCTGGTTGGTAATCGTGTTCGCATAGAGCGCCAGGTTGTTCGCCGCGTAGAGCAGCGCGGTGTTAACAATGCTTCCCGGTGCGCTGAGCGTCAGGCTGCCGCGGGTGCCGGTAAAGCCGTTTACCGCGATCCCGCCGCGGCTTAGCAATGTCACATCACCGCCGCCCTGCAGAGAGCCATTACCATTCAGCACAATCGTGCTGCCGCTTAGGGTGCTGCTGCCGTTGCCGGTGGTGATTTGCCCGTTGTTCGTCAGCTGCCCGCCTGCGCTCAGGTTGACCGCCTGGCCCTGCATCACAGACTGGTTATCAATTGCGCCATTGCTGCTGATGTTCAGATTCCTGCCCGCCGCCAGCGCCGTTTTAGCGGTAAAGGCATCGGCGAGTTGCAGCGTCAGGTTACCCAGCGCAACCACCTGCCCCAGCGCATTCATCCCGGTTGCGCCAACAAACAGATCGCCGCCGCTGAAGAGCTTGCCGCTGGCAGACTGATTCACTTGTGAGGCATTGACCGTCAACTGGCTGTTGCCCAGCAGCGTGCCGTTGTTAGTGAGCTGGGCGTAATTCAGTGCCAGGTTGTTGGCCTGGGTGGTGCCCTGGTTAGTGAAGGTGTTGCCGGTTAGCGTCATCTGATCGGCAAGCAGCGTCCCGGTGCCGGCGTTATTGGCCGCATTGAGGATCAGATTGGTGGCCTGTAACCAGCCCGCGCCGCTGTATTGCGGGGTGGTTAAGGTCAGACGCGCGCCGGAGAGGAGTTTGCCCGCATTTATTGCCTGTGCGGTGCTATCAATGCGGGTTTCGCCCGCGCCCTGAATGAACCCGTAGTTGAACAGCGATGGTGCGGTAAGCGTCAATCCACGGCTGCTCACCAGTTCGGCACCCGCATTGTTGGTCAGCGAGCTCGCCGTAAGCGTAAGATCACCGCCCTGGATTTTGCCCTGGTTGCCCACGGTTGCAGCGGTAAGTCCCAGCGTACCGTTGCTGGCAAACGTGCCTCGCGCCTGCTGGGTGAATGCGCCGTTGAGCGTCGCGGTCGCGCCGTCGCGCCCGCTGATGGCGCCGCTGTTATCGAGTGTGTTGCCCTTCAGCGTAAGGGTGGATGCCGCCCACTGCCCCTGGTTGGTGAGCGAGAGCGCCTGCAACGCCGCCGCGCCCATGGCGGTAATTTTACTGCCCGCCGTGGAGTTGAGATTGCCCGTAAGCGTCAGGTTCAGCGCCCCGGCGCTCTGCACCGCGCCGCCATTCTCCAGCGACTGGGCCGCCAAAAGCACCCGGTTCCCTTGCCAGCTCCCGGCGTTACGCACCGTCCCGGCGGTAATATCGAGCGTGCCCTGAGTGAGTAACGAGCCCGTCGCGCCGTTGCTCAGCTCAAGCGCCGGTGCCACCAGCGCCATGCGCGCCAGTGTGGTGACAGCGGGTTGACGGTTATCCAGTTGCAGGCCTTTCAGCCCGATCAGTTTGCCGGTGTTGGTGATGCGGCTCTCATGCGCCGCCAGGCTGTTGCCCTGCAGCATGCCGGTGTTGGTCAGCGACTGGCCGCTCAGCGTGATATCACCAGCGCTCAGCATCTGCCCGTCGTTATTCAGCGTCTGGGCACGTACATTCATTCCACCCTGGCTGGTTAACGAGCCGGACAAGGCCAGCGTATTGCCGACATTCGCCGTCAGCTCCCCCTGGCTCAGCAGCGAGCCGCCGAGTGTCCAGTTATCGGCGGCCACATTGACCTGGCTGCCCTGCAACGTCCCCAGCGTAGTGAGCGATCCGCTATCCAGCGTCAACGCACCGCCGCTCAGGGTGCGCGATCCTGCGCCGGTGGTCAGCGTGTCGCCGCTCACCGCCAGGCCATTATTGCCCTGCCACAAGCCGTTGTTGTGCAGTTCCGGGCCCGTTAACGTCAGGGTATTGCCGGTGAGGCGTCCGCTGTTCGTCAGGGTTTGCGCGCGTAAATCGGTCGCGCCGCCGCTGACCAGTTGCCCGTCATTGATGAGATCGGCGCCATAAACCCCGGTCAGCCCTTGCAAGCCGTTAACCAGCCCGCGGTTGTTCAGGCTTGTGCCGCTTAACGAGACGGTGCCGCCCTGCACTGTTCCGCCATTTTCCAGCTTGCCGGCATTGAGCGTCATGGCATCGCCGGAGAGCAAACGGCCGCCCGCAGTATTGATTAGCGTGTCCGCCGTGGCTTGCAGCCCGTGCGTTCCCTGCATCAGCCCGCTATTGCTGAGCGCTCTGCCCTCAAGGGTCAGTGACTGAGCGGCGATGTCACCGCTGTTGGTCTGTGTATCGCCACGCAGAACCGCATCCTGATGGGCAAGCAAGGTTCCGCTGTTGGTCAGCGTGCCGCGCAGTGTGGCGTCGAGAGCGTCAGACTCCACGCTGCCCCCGTTAACCAGCGTGAGCGCGTTCAGGGTCAGCCCGCCGTTCACATAGAGCTGCCCCTGGTTCTCCAGCCGATCGAGATTCAGCGCCAGCGCTTTGCCGCTGACCAGTTGACCCTTGCTGCCATTCAGCAGGTTAAGGGTGCTGAGCGTCAGGGCATCGTTGCCCTGCAACAGGCCGGTGTTGGTCAGTTCAGGTGCGGTAAGCCGCAGTACTTTTGCCGCCAGCTTGCCGCCGTTCTGGGTTTGTGCGGTGCGGATATCCGCCGCGCCCTGGCTCAGCATCTGCCCCTGGTTATCCAGCTTGCCGCTCAGAGTGGCGTTAAGATCGTCCTGCGCCTGCAGGGTGCCGCCGTTGTGCATATTGTCGGCGGTTGCAGTAACGGTGCGGCCCTGCATCTGTCCCTGGTTATCCAGCGTGCTGCCATTAAGCGTTAGACCGTTGCCGCTCAGCATCTGCCCACTGGCCGCATTCACCAGCGAGGCTCCATCCCAGGCGAGCGTGTCACTGCCCTGAATCAACCCGCTGTTGCGCACATCGCCGTGCAGGGCGAGCACTTTAGCCATCAGCGTGCCGTTATTCTCGCTGCCTGCCGCCTTAAGCGTCAGTGCCTGCTGGCTGATGATGCGCCCCTGGTTTTCCAGTTTGCCGCTAACTTCGGCATTCAGGCCATTTTTGCCCAGTGCGGTGCCGCTGTTGAGCCACTCGCCGGTGGCTAAATCCAGCGTATCGCCCTGCAACTGCCCGGCATTGACCAGGCGACCATTTTTAACGCTGACGGCGCCATTGCTCAGCACGACGCCGCCCTGCTCATTGGTCAGGCTGGTGCCGGTTGCCGTCAGGCCGTTCGTGCCCTGCAACGTTCCACTGTTGGTGATATCGCCCTGCATCAGCGTCAGGGTGTTACCCGCCATCAGGCCGCGGTTAAGCAGTGTCGGTGCGCTGAGCGTCAGGCCGCTCTCGCCGATGATGCGCCCGTTATCGTGGTTTATCGCCTGCCGCGTGAGCGTCAGCAGCAGCGAGGTGGCGGTCATTTCACCGCGGTTCTCCAGACTCTGTGCCGTCACGCTGCCGGTCTCTGCCGAGACCAGCCCGTCATTCACAATACTGGCTGAATTAAAGGTGAGATTTTTGTCGGCCAGCAGACGCCCGCTGGCGGCATTGGTCAGGTTACGGTAATCACTGGAGAGGCTGACGCCGTTGATCTCGCCGTCGTTGACCAGCGTGTTGCCACCAATATGCAGATCGCCATCGGTGGTGATGAGACCGCTGTTGGCTAATTCAGGGATGGCGAGAGTGAAGCCCTGCGTGGAGTAGATCGTCCCGCCGGAGAGGTTATCCAGTTTGCCGGTCTGAAGATCGAGTACGCGGGTGCCCTGCAACAGGCCGCTGTTGCGGATCTGCCCGCCGTTCATCGCGAGGGTGTCGGCAACCAGCGTGCCGCTATTCGCCAGCGTATTTTGTACGTTTAAATTGATGCCAGCAGCGCTGGACTTGCCGCTGTGGCTCAGCGAATTAGCCTTAACAGCCAGCGCGCCTTTGACCGCCTGCGTCCCGTTTAGGCTGACGCTGTCCGCATCGAGGGTCATATCGCCCCCGCTCTGCAACTGCGCCTGTTGCTGGCTGCTCAGCGTCCCGGCGTGAACAGTAAGCGCACCGCCAGCGTTTACCTGCCCGTCGAGATCGGCCTGCGTTTGTGCATGTAGCGCCACATTGCCGATACCGGTAATGGTGGAACCCGCACCGCTGGCGAGCGTTCCGGCCTGCACGCGCAGTGCGCCATCGGATGCCAGCGTGCCGCTGTTTTGCACCCGATCGCCCGTGATATCAAGAGCCTGCCCCTGTACCGTACCGGCGTTGTTAAGCGCCGTGACAGTAGCGGTGAGCTGGCCTTTTGCCGCCACCGCACCGCTGTTCGTTACTTCTCCGCCGCGGATCTGCGCCGCGCCCGCTGCGTTCAGCGTGCCGCTGTTTTTTAGGGTATCTCCGCCGATATCCAGCGTCTGGCCCTGCAACGTGCCGCTGTTGATAAGCGTCTGGCTATCGGCCGTTAGCTGGCCTTTTGCCGCCATCGTTGCCCGGTTATCCATCAGCCCGGCGCGCAGTTGCGTATCACCCGCAGACAAGGTTGAGCCGCTGTTGCGCAGCGTATCAGCGGCGATCTCCAGCGTCTGGCCTTCAAGCGAGCCGCTGTTATCAAGCGTTGCGCCTTCGGTGGTTAAGCGCCCTTTGGCGGTGATCGCGCCGCGGTTTTCCAGCGTGCTGGCACGCAGCAGCGCGTCGGAAGTAAAGGTCAGCTCCCCCTCGTTGCGTAACGTATCGCCGGTGAAGCCGAGGGAGAGCGCCTGAATGGTGCCGAGGTTATTGAGATGGGGAATGTTTAACAGCAGGCCCCGCACCGAATAGATCGAGCCGCCGGTCTCGTTATCCAGTTGCCCGGTGTTCAGGTTCAGCGCCTGGGTGCCCTGGAGCAGGCCACGGTTGGCAATCTGCCGTGCGTTCAGCGCCAGGCTATCTGAAATCAGCGTGCCGCTGTTGGTCAATCCATCCTGCGCGGTGAGTGCAATGCTTCCCGCACTCGTTCGGCCGCCGTGGTTCAGGGTGTTGGCCTTCACCTCCAGCGTTCCTTTCGCCCACTGCGCGCCGTTAAGCGTGGCGCTGTCGGCGGCGATCGCCATCTTGCCGCCGCTTTGCAACTGGGCGGTGCTGGTCAGCGTGCCTGCCTCAACCTCCAGCGATTTGTCGGCGTTGAGCTGCCCTTGCAAAGAGGCGTCACGTTTAGCTGAAAGCTGGAGGTCACCTTTGCTGTTGAGCGTGGAGTCAGCCGTTGTCGCCAGGGAACCGGCATCGATGCGCAGTGCGTCATCCGCGACCAGCATGCCGCTGTTGCGTACCTGATCGCCGCGCATATCGAGGGTTTTGCCTTGCAGCGTCCCGCTGTTTTCCAGCACATCACCTGCAATGCCGAGCGTCAGCCCCTGCATCACTCCCTGGTTGTTCAAGCGGCCAGCACTGGCGTTCAGGGCACCTTTTGCCGCCACGTTACCGCGGTTCTCCAGTTGCTGCGCGTTTAGCACCAGCCCGGTATCGGCAAGCAGCTTGCCCTCGTTTTGCAGCACATCGCTGGTGGCATTAAGCGACAGCCCCTGAATGGTGCCGCTGTTGTGCAGTTGTGGAATGTTGAGGATCAGATCCTGAGCGGTGTAGATTGTGCCGGTCGCCTGGTTCTCCAGCCGATCCGCCTGCAAATTGAGAGCCTGGGTGCCCTGTACTTGCCCACTATTGCTAACCTGCGCGGCATGCAGCGCGAGGTTATCCGCGATCAGCTTCCCGCTGTTGTTGATGCTATCTGTTGCCGTCAGGGCGACAGCGGCTCCACTCATCTCTCCGCTGTTGTTAATATTCTGTGTCGCCTTCAGGGCAACGACAGCCGCGCTTGTCTGCCCGCTGTGGTTAAGGGTTTTCGCCGTTACATTAAGCGCGTCCTGCGCGATTTGCGACCCGCTCAGCGTTGTCTCATCCGCGCTAAGATCCATGCGGCTCTTGCTTTCCAGACGTCCGGCGTTGCTGAGCCGGGTGGCGTTAGCCGTTAACTGGCCTTTTGCAGCAATGTTACCCCGGTTATCGAGCTGCCCGGCTCGCAGCCACAGGCCGGTATCGGCAAGCAGCGTGCCCTCGTTTTGCAGCACATCGCCCGTCGTGCTGAGCGACAGCCCCTGGATGGTGCCGCTGTTGTGCAGTTGTGGAATGTTGAGGATCAGATCCCGGGCGGTGTAGATCGTCCCGGTCGCCTGGTTGTCCAGCCGATCTGCCTGCAAATTGAGCGCCTGGGTGCCCTGAATCTGCGCGGTGTTGTTAATCTGCGCGGCATGCAGCGCGAGGTTATTCGCTACCAGCGACCCGCTGTTGTTGATGCTATCTGACGCCGTCAGGGCAACATCAGCCGCGCTGGTCTGCCCGCTGTGGTTAAGGGTTTTCGCCGTCACGCTCAGCGCATCCTGCGCGATTTGCGCTCCGCTAAGCGTCGCGTTATCCGCACTGAGATCGACACGCCCCTTGCTTTCCAGACGCCCGCGGTTATTAAGCTCAGTCGCGCTGGCGGTGAGCTGGCCTTTCGCCGCGATGCTCCCCTGGTTTTCCAGTTGCCTTGCCTTTAACCACAGGCCGGTATCGGCAAGCAGCGTGCCCTCATTTTTCAGCACGTCGCCGGTGATACGCAGCGACAGCCCCTGCACCGTACCTTGGTTGTTCAGCTGTGGCAGGGTGAAGTTGAGATCTTTTGTTGAATAGATCGTGCCGCTGGCCTGGTTATCCAGCAGGCTGGTGTTCAGGTTCAGCGCGTCGGTGCCCTGAACCTGCCCGCTGTTGCTGATGTGTGCCGCGCCGAGAGTCAGGTTATTCGCCACCAGCGAACCACTGTTGGTCAGGGTGTCACGGGCATTGAGATTGAGCGCGCTGGCGCTGGATTTGCCGGTGTGCTGGAGCGTGTTCGCCGTAACGTCCAGCGCCCCGTTCGCCTGCTGAGTGCCGTTCAGCACTGCATTATCAGCGCCGAGCCGGATATTACCGTTGCTTTGCAACTGCCCACTCTTGCCATTGTTCAGCCAGCTGGTTTCGGCGGTGAGTTGCTGTTTTGCTGTGATGGTTCCCTGGTTATCCAGTTGCCCGATCTTCAGTTGCGTATTGCTTTCCGACAGCAACGTGCCGCTGTTATGCAGCAGATCGCCGGTCAGGTTAAGTGAGCGCCCCTGAACCGTGCCCTGGTTGTTGAGTTGCGGCAGCGTGAGCGTGAGATCCTGCGCGGAGTAAAGCGTACCGCTCGCCAGGTTATCGAGTTGAGTGGTGTTGAGATTCAGAGCCTGGGTGCCCTGAAGTTTCCCGCTGTTGGTAATGTGCGACGCGCCCAGCGCCAACTCTTCCGCCACCAGCGAGCCGCTGTTGGTAATCGTATCCTGGCCGGTCAATGCAATGCGACTCGCCGTTGAAGTTCCGCTGTGGGTGAGGCTTTTTGCCTTAACCTCCAGCGTCTCTTTTGCCACCTGAGTGCCGTTCAGCGCTACTGCCTGCGTTCCGGCGATGACCATATTGCCGCCGGTCTGATGGTTTCCATTTAGCGTCACACTCTCGCCGCTCGCGGTTAACGATCCGCTGGCGACACTCTCCCGGATGACCATTTTCCCGTTGGCATCAAGCTGGATATCGCCCTGCCGCGCGGCCAGGTTGCCGAGGTTCACCCCGACGCCTTTTTCGGTTGAGACCAGATGAATACGGTTGGCATACATGCCGCCGAGCGCGCCGGTATCTACCGCCACGACCGGCGCCGCGCCTTCGCCAGCAATCGGTGTCGCGTTTCCGCTGGCATCGACGCGGTTAGCGCCTGCGGTTACCGTTAGTGCTTTCGCATGGATCGCGGCGTTCACTTCGGTGGCGCGGGAGATCAGCGACAGGGCATCGCTCGCGCTGGCGTCCAGCCCCTTCCCTTCCACCGTAATGGTGCCTTTTCTCACCTCCAGCGCAGAGAGGTTGCCCGCCGCGTCAAACTGCGGTTTACCGGTCGTCAGCGTAGCATTCGGCGTGTTGATAAAGCCGCAGCCATTACAGGTGATGCCATACGGGTTGGCGACCATCACATTCGCCGCTTTCCCCGCCACTTCGGTATAACCCTGCAACTGGGAACGGCTGCCGCCGGTGACTTCGTTGATAATGCCGCGCGCTTCCTGGCCTGCGCGCAGGTTCGGGTTGTTCTGGACAAGCCCGCCCAGCTGCGTCTGCGTAAGCTGACCAGTGGCGTTATTGAGGATTAACCCCTCGGCACCGACGTTGTAATCTTTGAACTGGTTATGGGAAATACCCGCGCCGTTAGGCGTGGCGATATTAACCACCGGCACGCCATTGGCGGCCTTGTCCATGGTGGCCGGGCCATTCGGCGTGATGGCCGCGGCAAAGGAAGGCGCAACGGGCTGCCAGACCAGCAGGCTGATGATCAGCCAGCTCAGCGCGCGTTGTGAGAAACGAACAGGTTTGACAGTATCCATTGCCTTCTTCCTTAAAATGTCACCGCAACACGCCAGTTAAGCGTCAGATGATCCGGCCCCAGCCAGTCGGGATAGGCGAGCGGCGTCCCTACTGTGATTTGACTGGCGAACCAGCGCCCGGCGCTGCTAAGCGATGCCGCCGTTCCCCACAGCGTGCCTGAAGCGAATTTGTCGAAGCGATCCTTTTCCAGCCAGCCGCCGTCCAGCGCGACGGTGGCGCTGATCTGCCCGAGCACCGGCAGGGTAAACAGCGGGTAGTTGAGTTCATTGCGCCAGTAACCTCCGTTATCGCCGGAGAGATACTGCTCTTTGAAACCGCGAACGGAGCTTTCGCCACCGAGGGTCAGCCGTTCGCTGCCATAAAGCCTGTCCGGCGACCACTGCCCGTACAGGCTGGTAAGCCACAGAAGTTGATTGGTTATCGGGCGCTGAAAACTGGCGCTCAGGTTCCACTTACGGAACTCTGCCCGCGGCACATCACCGATCTTCTCTTCATCGGTTTCAGCGTTAAACCACGGCATACCGTGGCTGTAACTGGGGTTGAACGTTGCCACACCGCCGAACATTTTCTGTGTGTGGTTAATACCAAGCTGAAGGCTGGAGAGGTTGCGGGTACTGCTTTTCAGCGGCGCGTCGTTAAGCCAGTTACGGCTGGAGCGCTGGGTTACGCCCGCCGAGAGCGCGGTTTTGATATCGCCATTACGAAACACCACCCATGAACCATTCAGCCGATGGGTTTTCGTATCCCCCGTCGATATCCATGGAAAACCCTGATTCATAATGGTGGTGCGGTAGTTACTCCAGGCGTAGCTGTAATCCAGCAGGCCGTAGCCATAAGGCACGCTGACGCCGGTCTGGAAACTTTGCGCATCATATCCAGTGGCGAAGTCACTGCTGCGCCCGCCGCTGACAAACCATTTATCGGCCAGCCCCAGCAGGTTATTTCCACTCAGTGAACCGTTTAATTGCTTCTCGCCAGTGCTCTTCTGCCCGCTATTATCAAGCGAGAAAGTGGCACTTAACGGGAATTCCGGCGTGGCGGTGAGGTTAACGATGGAATATCCCGGCTCGCTATCCGGCACTATTTCTATCTGCACCGGGTTGCTGCGCAAACGGTTTATTTGCTCCATTCCCTGCTCAATATCACGCAGATTTAACACCTTGCCTTCCAGACCGGGGAAAACCATTTTCAGCATGCGCGGCGATTCACCGTCGAGGCGGATATGGCTTAATTTCCCTTCCATTACCACCAGGCGTAATTCACCCTGCGACAGATCTTGCTCAGTAAGAAATGCGCGGCTGGTGATATAGCCACGGCTGATATACCAGTCTGAGATGGCGGTGGTTAATTCGGTGATTTTTGCCATATCCAGGCATTGATTCAGCCATGGAGAGATCAGTTTCTGCTGCGCTTTCGCGCTGATAAGCGTGACGCCTGAAAGGGTGATGGTGTGGATGGTAAAACAGGGGCCCTGAGTTTTGCCATCGGGCGTACGCACCTCCTGACGCGGCAGCGGCGTGCTTCGCTCCAGCTCATCGCGCTGTTGCTGGCCTTGGCGCAACAGCTGTTCCTGCTGTTGACGCACCGCATCCCGATCAGCTGGCGATAATGGCGCGGCCTGTGCGGCAGAGATAAATAATATAAACAGCAATAAATAACGCACTTTTCTCATCCCTGAAGAAAACATAGGTCACCCGACCAATATAATTTTGGTTAAGTTGCTTTTAATAATGATTTCTAAGTATTTTCTTATGGATTAATTAAAAAGGCAATACTCATCAAGGCAAATAGATAATGAGATTTTAAATTTAACTTTAGTTCAGGATATATTCTGGAGAAGATTGAAGTATATCGCAGTGGCTTTGAAGATTAAGTGATACGCAGGGTGGTTAATAAGATGCTATTAGCATTTTTGGTAATTGTTAGCATCGATTATTTGGCTACTTTAATTAGTAGGTTAATCGAGAGATATAGATATATCAAAGCAGGGATGGGGGTAATAGCCACAGGCTATTATGTTGCCGGGTTCGCCGGGCGCTCTGGCTGATGTAAGCGCGGTGCTCTCTTCTGCCTGATTTGCGCTGCTCGCGATCTTTGGCTAAATCAATGATACTGATGCCGACCATTACCACAGCCATGCAAAACTGAGGTCTTTACCAGACTATCGTCTGTTAAATCACTGTCTAATATGGAATGATTAGCAAACAATTTTAATAATAAAGGGAGTCAATTTTGCAGCATGAACTATGGTTAGAGCCAGACGGGAGCCAGACCTTTTGCCTCAAAGGTGTGCACGGAAATGCCGCAAGATCGTTATTAGCGCCCGGCGCAGAGCTTGTATGGGAAGTTGACGCTACGAGCTATTATGAAGCAATGACACTTTATTATAAATATATGGGCTGGGGTCAATATATGACCTCTTTTCCTGACCAGGATTGTAAGACTTATAGTGAGCTGGGTTGGGAGTAAACGCCTTTAAACTCCATGCCTGCTTTGCGATCCCACGCCACGCTGCACGGCTCAGCGGTAAGCCGCATGAAGGCCAGCAACTCAGATGCTGAGAAAACGATGCCTAAAATTATTGATAAAAATTTAGTTATGTCTTCTGTGCTGTCAGCGGTATTTGGCAGTTTATCTGGCTCATTATTTCTTTTGATATATCTTTACTGGGCAAAAAATAACGATTCCGCTGAGGAATTGGTATCTGTCATTTTTGTCTATTTGTTTACCGTGATGATAAGTATTTACGGCACTCTGGCAGGGACTTTTATAGTGGGTCTTCCGGTGGTGGTAATAACAAGGCGAATATTCCCTGCCCCTTCATTTAAGGGATGCTTTTTTATACTGTTCACTACGCTCTTCATATGGCTGGTTGTACTGGCATGGCCTGTCATCAGCATATTCGACATTACTTACCACGAAATTTTGCTTTTAAGCCCTTATGTTTTTTGCTCAGTTGCTGTACTTACGTATCTGATTTACTGGAAAGGAAGCGAACGGCACAAGTCAGGTTCTGCGTAGAAGGTTTGTACTGATAATCCAGGCTTCCTGCCAGGTAAGAGGATATGGTCATGTGCGGGCTGGCTTCATCAGAACGGGTACTGACTGAGATCTAACTCGCCGCCCGGTTGCGGCGAGATTCCGGCCCGATGAAAGCAGGATAATACCCTGCTTTTAACGGTTATTCCGGACGCGGGCTGGAACCTTATATGCTCGTTACCAGCTAATATTGTTACACTTTCTGAATGATTTAGTAGGAACGATTTTCATCATATGGTTTTTTGCCATGCACTGGTTAAAGATTTCAGACCTGAAACCTTCGACGTTTAAGCCCAACAGTGTGGAAGAACGTTTATCTGCATCTTTTTTGACATAATACCCACAATACTCCTTAAAACTGTCAGGGTTATCGCTGTGCGCCACTGACCATTTCAACTGTGATTCGGCTGACTCTTTCTTCGGCATTTTTGCATTCATCATTCCTGAAACGGCTCTGGAATAATGAGGATCGCTGAATATCTTTTCAACGAAGAGGCGGTTCCCGGTATCAAGATGACCTGCTTTGCACAACTGGATATAGGCCGATGAAAGGCGCTCCTTCTCCGCATCAGACTGGGTGTTACACTCCATAAAGACCTGCTTGTCACTCTTCAGAGGATTTTTTTCAGTTGACTCCCAGTAACTCTTATCGAATTGCTGAATCTCGCCTTTATGTGCGCCGAAAGGACAGAGTAATTGGTAGTTGGAGGAACAACTGAGCAATAAAAAGGACGCTGGTATCAGCACCAGACAGCGGTTGAACCGAAACGATAGCAGGTGCTTAATTTTCATTTTGAGTGGGTTCCAGAAGTTTTATTGTTATTAGTAACATGACACTTGAGCACGCTGAATGCACGCCGCATGTTAGGGTACGTTACTTATACAGCCATTTTCCGCATCTGCCTGAAGAAATCAGCATGTGAATGGAGGGAACCGACAAGCGCGGGCACAGTAACTCACTTACTGAGTGAGCAACATGTAAACATTGAAAGTTAATCCTCGTAATCAGGGGTATGTTGTCAGAGTTGATTACCCGGCCCACGAAACGCGCGCCGCCATTCGCTCGGGCTGACGCTGAACCGCGCTTTAAAACTCTGGCGAAATGAGACAGGAGACTGAAATCCGGACATCCAGGAAACAACTTCGATGCTGTGGTCAGTGGACTCCAGTAATTCTTGACTGCGCTGCAGGCGCTCAACGTTGAGCCAGTCACCAATAGTCATGCCGGTTGCAGCAAGGAAGTGGCGGGTAAGTGTCCGGCGGCTCATGCTGCAAAACTTTGCCAGGGCGTCAATATTATGTGGCCTTTCCAGGTTTCTGCGCAGGTAGTCTGTCAACTCGTTGACAGCACTGTCCCGGGTCGTTTCGGGCACCGGCCGTTCAATATACTGCGCCTGTCCCCCTTCACGATAAGGGGGCATAACCATGCGGCGTGCCACCCTGTTAGCGAATGCACTGCCATAATGCGCGCGCACGATATTCAGACAGCAGTCAATTCCTGCTGCCGTACCGGCAGAAGTGATGAGACGTTCATCGTTAATATACAGAGCGTTCGTATCCAGCCTGACGGCAGGAAAACGGCCGGTAAAATCACGCTCATATTCCCAGTGTGTGGCAGCCCGTCGGTCGTCCAGCAGACCAGCATAAGCCAGTACATAGGTTCCCAGACATAACCCCACAATTTCTGCACCCCGTTGCCAGGCATCAACCAGCGCTTTCAGCAGGGCAGCAGAAGGTTTTTCCTCAGGATGGCTCCAGAAAGGAACGATAATAATGCTGGCGCTCTCCAGCAGTTCAAGTCCGTTTTCAACATTGATTTGCAGCCCGGCCTCAGACGCAACAGTACCGGGGCTTTCGGCACAAATTTTCAGACAGAAACGGTCAGGCTCGGGTAATGCCTGTCCAAATACCATACACGGTACTGAAAAATGGAATGCGCTGACGCCAGCAGTGGCGATAACAGCAACGACGGGTACGCTCACGTTTCGTCTCCGGTTCAGGGCTGACACGGTCTCCTGCATCAAGCACCCTGAGAACGAAGGGTGCTTTGCTGAAGCCAGATAATACTCTCTGCGTGTTGTTTGTTAACTCTCAGAAAACCAGCGTTTCACCGTCTTCAGGTACACGGACACTGTTCTGGATCCCTTTCTGCTGAATGAACTCTCTGATTTCACTGCGGGTAAGCAGGCAATGATTGATGGCCTCCAGGTGAGAAGCGACCACCACGGCATCCGGCAGGGCCTGGTGCGTACGCAGGATATCCTCGGTTCCCATGATGATGGCTCCATAGCCGTCAACCTGGGCAAAGCCGGCGTTAATAACGACCACGTCTGGCGTGTGGGCGGCAAGAGTATCTGCATACGCCTTCACCCAGATGGTATCGCCAGCAATGTACAGTACCTTTTCATCAGTGTGGCTGAAGACCAGGCCACATGCGTCACCCAGAAAAGCTGCCATCTCTGGATCAGCATAGGCCGCATCACTCCCGTGCTGCCCGTCGGTCTTGACAATAGTGATACCGTCAAAAAGGTTTTCTGCCTGCAGTACCCGCACGTCGCTGAAACCCTGTGCACGAATAAGCGCGGCATCTTCGTCATGTTGAGAGAAGATAGTTTTGTTTTTCGGAATGAGCATCTGTGCGGCTTCATCCCAGTGATCAAGGTGAGTGTGGGTTACGATAACCGCATCGACATTCAGTAATTCATCGACGGACACAGGCAAGTCAACCCGGGGGTTGCGCAGGTGCGAACATGCCGTTCCGGGAAAACCGGGCCATGCTTCTTTCTCAGCCAGAATCGGATCGATCAGAAAACGTTTACTGGCATATTCAAGTGCAAGTGTTGCATTGCGAATCTGAGTTAATTTCATAGTTACTCCCCATAAAGTAGTTATTCAGCAGGTACTGATGTCATGTCAGGCACACCTGGCTGACCTGATCAGCGCCCAGTATAGGGAGGCTAAAATGGTGGCGTGAGTAGCCTTCCAGCCAATTAACAATGGAATCGGGTCATAAAGCGTTTGTGATGCCGCCGTTCCGTGACCCGGTGCGCGGAAGCGTATTACAGCGATATGATTATTTCCTCACCGTGGTACCTTTCCGAAAACCATGAAATAGCTGAAAACTCAGATCAGAGCAAAACGACTGCCCGTTAATTTACCTGCGTTTCTCTATGGCTGCTTATTATCAGGCTGGCGAACTGAAGTGATAACTTAGGGTGGCTATTTACAATCAAAGAAAGGAACAATAATGACCCTCTATGAAGCTATCAACGCACTGGAAAAGGCAGGCCATGATGATATCTGGATCGTGACTGCTGATAATGGCGACAGTTATAAAAAAGATCCGATGTTTCCGGGTTCATGGCTCCACCCCAAAATTGTCTCCCGTGATGGGCGGGCTCTTGCCGAGCGAATTGCAAAGCCAAACGACTGGTCTCTCTGTGGAGACTGGAGAAATACTGCGGTTCGTCAGGGCTGTGCTGCTCCTTACCAGGGAGAGTCACTCAGGAAGCAGATCTCCATTCTACGGGAGAAAGCAGCACTTGATGCCATCGTGCATGGTGGAGATGAAGCACGGGTTAAAAAGCGGATCTGAAAGACAAACGACAGGCGGGATTTTCCTTTAACTGAGCATGCGAAGCAAATCGACTCAATCCTTTGGCGATTGTGTCACAAATTTGTTTTACAGCGAAAATCAGAAAGGTACTAATGAGACGTAACTTATTGAAGTTGCGATAATAGGAACATAACACAACAAACCATCTAGTTGATAAATATACGTATTATCTTGTTTCATCTTTATAAATGCCCCCTTTTGTGCCCCCCCTTGTTTTTCATGCGACTCGATGAGGTTTTCATTGAGTCGCCAATATCACTAATTTCTTCACAGACCGTGCAAATTTTCTCGGCTCTTGAAGTCTTCCTCACTGCCGCGATCGGCTAAGAACAATATTACTTACTTCCCGATACGAACAACTGTTCATTAATCCGCATGCTCTCCTGGCATGAAGGATATCTGTCACGGTCAAATATGGCGCTTGTTCCTGTGAGGTAAATCCTGTGCGATCGATACGTACTAACTCATACTTTTCCACCAGAAAGTTAACGGCATTAACCAGAGTGATACCGGCATCGATATGTTCCTGTATAACGGTTTCATCACAAAACGGCGTATCGTTCAGGGTCAGACCATAGTGTTTTTCCAGCAGGCGTGTAAGTAGCATTTGCCAGACTGCAACGGGCGACAGACAGGGCTTTGTCGCCCGCATGTTTCTTGCAGGTAGAAATTTCATTTTTGCTCTCGTGTATTTAATTAGCGTTGAGTTGGGTAAACGACGATGTATACGTAGCCGCAACTACCAAGTGTGTCAGCTTCGCAAGTGAGCCCATTGTGATATAGCGTGACGCAGTGCTGATACTGGGGATTGAGCTCGCCGCTGGTCAGCATTAGTTCCAGTTGTTTGAGTATAAGGGGAAAAGCTTGGTCCAGGCGCAACGCATACTTGTCGCTGAAAGCACCGTTAAACCCGGCCCGGTCAGCAAGAAAATGCAGGCGGTTAGCCTGTCGCCATGCCCGCGCAGGACAGCTGGCGAGTACGTCTGGCGATGGCGCGTGAGTGGCGTGACGTGGTGAACAAGCATGGCGGGGATGTGACGGTAACGCATTTGCCTGAAGTGGGAATCAAAGGGAATACCCACTTCCCGTTCTCTGATCTCAATAATGTGCAAATTGCTGATTTGGTGAGTCAGTTCCTGAAAGAAAAAAATCTGCAGTAGAAAGAAGTCGTATTGAGCCTTCATTATTGAAGGCTCAATACCAATATCAGCATTAGCGATCGTGAATTTTCACACCAAGACAGCCACGCACAAATTCAGGGTTAAAGTGCTTCACGGCATCACCAACGTAGCCTAAATCGAGCATGTTAATTTGTTCCATTTCACTCTCAGTCAATGCGAAATCCCAGATGGCAAAGTTCTCTTCAATACGTTCTTGACGGGTGGATTTAGGGATAACAGTGACACCACGCTGCACATTCCAGCGCAGGACAACCTGAGCAACTGTTTTTTTGTGAGTATCAGCAATTCGCTGCAGCATTTCATTTTCATAGGGCTTATGCCTTCCGCCGCCTAAGGGGGCCCATGCTTCCGGCTGAACGTTGTAATACTTCATGGTTTCAAGTGCAGCAGGCTGCGCAAAGTAAGGATGTAATTCAACCTGGTTCACCATTGGCCTGATTCTGACGGTTTCGCAGAAATTTGCTAATACATGAGCATAGAAATTAGACACCCCAATCGCCTTAAGCTTACCGGCATCATAGGCATCTTCCAGCGCACGCCACGCGCTGAAGTAATCACGCATGGCCTGATGCAGTAAATAAAGGTCAAAATATTCCAGCCCTGATTTTTCTAACGACGCTTCAATTCCTGCTTTGGCCATATCGTAACTGGCCATGTCCTGTACCCATAGTTTTGAGGTAATAAACAGCTCTTCGCGGCTGCATAACCCTTCGGCAATAGCCTCGCGTACGGCGTCACCAACGGCATCTTCATTACCGTAAACTGCTGCGGTATCGATAAGGCGGTAGCCAGTACGAATAGCAGTCAATACTGACTGTTTACACTCTTCTTTATCTGTTACCTGAAAAACACCAAAACCAGCCATCGGCATTTTCAGGTTATTGTTTAATAATGAATAATTCACTTTTGAATTCCTCTGCCATACCTGAATAATCATTCTAGAATAAAAAGACAGACATGAGTAAGGCGCGAAATCTGATATGACTTATGCACGATTTTCATAAATTACGCCCCAGAAAATTGACCAGCTTAACGCCGTAAATTACCTATCCATTAAGTGCCCCTTCGCTATGCATTACGCTACACTACTCCATCACTTTCTTTTGGCAGTAAGGGGGGGGGCAGGTTGGCACGGGAAAACCTTAATGATTTAATGGCGTTTATAGTCGTCGCGCGTGAAAAGAGCTTTACCAAAGCAGCGGCACATTTAGGCGTTTCACAATCAGCCCTCAGCCATACCATTCGAACCCTCGAATCCCGTCTTGGGATGAAACTTCTGACCCGCACCACGCGCAGTATTTCGTTAACCGATATAGGGCAATCCATGTTCGATGACCTCGGCCCTTATATCGATGGGATCCAGGGGCGATTACAGTCGCTGAAGGACCTCAACAGTAAAGCCGCCGGTACGGTACGTATAT
The DNA here is from genome assembly GCF_016624785.1 of Kosakonia sp. S42. Classification (NCBI taxonomy): domain Bacteria; kingdom Pseudomonadati; phylum Pseudomonadota; class Gammaproteobacteria; order Enterobacterales; family Enterobacteriaceae; genus Kosakonia; species Kosakonia sp. S42. The sequence continues at coordinate 43,497 of NZ_JACVTW010000019.1, forward strand.
CAACGTCAGATTATGCGATTGGCTCTGTCATATGGCCCAAGCTTGAGCCACTACTCAAGGAATACCCGGATATTACTCTGGAGCTGATTGATGACTATGCGCTGACGGATATTGTCTCCGGCCGGTTTGATGCAGGAACGCGGCTCGGTGAGCAAATCTCTAATGGCATGATCTCCGTGCGTATCGGCCCGGATGTGCGCTTTGCCGTCGTCGGTTCTCCTGACTATTTTTCCCGCCACCCTTATCCGCTGCATCCTAACGATCTTATTGATCACAGCTGCATCAATCTTCGGTTTCCCACCCACGGTAATTTGTATGTCTGGGAGTTCGAAAAAGAGGGAAAGAGCCTGAACGTCAAGGTCAGCGGTCAGCTGGTGTTTAGTCGTATCTATCAGAATTTACAGGCTGCCATAGAAGGATATGGGCTGGCACATGTTCCCCGTGATATAGCAGAGAAACAGCTCGCCCGCGGCGAACTGATCAGCGTCCTTGAAGACTGGTGTCCTTACTGGGATGGTTATTACATCTACTACCCGGAAAACAGAAATCATTCGAAAGCTTTCCAGCTCGTTATTGACGCGCTGCGCCACTACAAACATCCCTGAACAGGCCCTGGCAGGATTAACGACCTGTGACTCCTGGAAGAAAAAAGCCAGAACCTGTTCAGGTGCTGGCTTTTGCGAATCGTCAGCCGTCAGGCCTGGTTTCTGCCTGTAAATACCTCTTTAAATACGGGTAAAGCTGAGAAAATGTTTGGCCAGCCCGCCACAAAGGCCAGCTGTGTCAAGACCTCTGAGGCCTGAGTCTGGGTCAAACCATTATCCATCGCCCGATTAAGATGATACGGCACTTGCGCCACTTGCCCGGCGGTAACCAGTGCACTAACCGTTACCAGGCTTCGGTCCCGTGGTGCCAGACCCGGCCGCAGCCATAGGTCCAGGAATAGTGCATCCGTGGTGTATTTCACGACCCCCGGTGATACCTTGCCAAAGTTTGACTCAACCATCGTGGCACGTTGGTTTTCCGACGCTTTATCCAGAGGCAGGAAATCCACTTTATCCCCTGGCAAGGATGCCGTATCGATATGGCGGTGCGCAAAGACGTTGCGGGCAACCAGCGCCGCAGAGGTGGCGTTTGGCCAGCCAGCATAAAATGCCAGATGGGTAATAACCTCGGAGATTTCAGCGGGCTTCACGCCGCTATCCAGCGCCACGTTAAGGTAGTGCGGAAGCTCAGCCGTATCATTCCGGCTGATGAGTGCTGCAATCGTGACCAGGCTGCGGTCGCGACGTGACAACTCCGGACGATTCCAGAGATCTTTTTCAATAAATCGTTCAGCATACGCAGCCATAGCGGGTGCGACTTCAGCAACGGCGCCATGTGTATCTTTTTGTGTCATTTTCAAACTCCTGTTTTGCGTGGTTTGGGAAACGCATCCGCTCATCAATAACAGAGAAAGAATCGCCAGAAATGTCCTGCTTATCATTCATTTTCTCCCGCCGAGTGACGATTATTCCGTCAACAGTTCAAATCTGGCGCTGTAGGCATCAGGGTGGACGGGCAATGCATCTGGCTCATCTAATTGCCCAAGTTTCATTAAGCCAGACACATAGCTATGGGATTTATAAAAAATAGCCAGATTTCCCCAGGGCGCATAAAGGGTTATATCGCCTTTTTTTGCTGACGTTCCTTCGGGTGAACCTTCGGTGGTCAACCGGGAAGGTAAGTCACTTATTTTCTCCTCCCCGGCATAATCTTTCAGTTGCAACGTAAGCGGTAATAAGGCCGCAAATTCTCGGCTCGCAGGAGAGTTATTCAGGGTCGCGGTAAGGGTTTTATCGTTAAGTATGATATTTATCTTCATTACATTTTCCTCTGTATTCCGCGCGCTCGCCGTAGCCGAAAACATGAATATCAGACCCAATATGCCCCATCCTGAAAATCTGGAAAATACACGTTGGTTTTTTGAATAAATAAACATGAGGAGCCACTCGGACGACATCAATTGCGACTGTTTTTAAAAAAGACGCAGAGGCGTTGTGAAAGCGGTAGCCAACGCGCGCTACCGCCTGTGTATTTGCGTTTATTCTGCGCTCAGCGAGGCCATATCAATGACGAAGCGGTGGGCCATGTCTCCCTGTGCAAGGCGAGCGAAAGCATCGTTGATCTGATCGATATTAATCATTTCGCACTCAGGATAGACATCGTGCTTCGCGCAGAAATCCAGGACTTCCTGGGTTTCCGCAATGCCGCCGATCAGCGAACCCGCAACGCGACGGCGACCCATGATCAAAGGAACCGTGAGCGGTTCATCCATCAGACCAACCTGGCCGACAATGACTAACGAGCCATCAATATCCAATAACGGGGTATAGATATTCAGGTCATGCTTAACGGGTGCTGTATCAATAATTAAATCGAATGCACAGGCTGAATCCTGCAATGCCTGCGGATCGGAAGAAGGCAAAATGCCCTTCGCACCCAGCGCCTTTGCCTCTTCCTCTTTGTTCTTATTGCGGCTGATGACGGTCACCTCGGCCCCCATCGCCACGGCCAGCTTAACCGCCATATGGCCCAGGCCACCTAATCCGATCACGCCAACGCGGCTTCCCGGGCCCACATTCCAGGTACGCAACGGAGAGAAGGTGGTGATACCAGCACAAAGGATCGGCGCGGTCTTTGCCAGATCCATATTTTCCGGCACACGCAGGACAAACTCTTCGCGTACGACAATATGTTTGGCGTATCCGCCCTGAGTGATTTCGCCGCTCAAGCGATCCGGTGCGCCATAGGTAGGCGTCATCCCGTTACGACAGAATTGCTCTTCGCCATGCTCACACTGATCGCAGTGCATACAACTATCCACCATGCAGCCAACGGCAACATGATCGCCTGGATGAAATTTTTTGACGTTCTGCCCCACGGACGTGACGACACCCACAATTTCGTGGCCCGGGATCAACGGGTAAGGCTGCGGGCCCCAGTCTCCGTTGACCGTATGCAGATCTGAGTGGCAAACGCCGCAATAAAGAATTTCAATGGCGACATCGTTTTCACGTAAATCGCGACGTTCAAAATGATAAGGAACCAGTTTCGCGTCGGCAGCGTGCGCTGCATAACCAACCGTTTTCATTAATACCTCATGTTCTTTTTCAATTTCAGAATCAGAAAAGCCCCCGATTAGCGCGTGCAATTAACCAGCAAGCGATGCGAAGAGTATTTGTCAAAACGTACATAACGGTAACAACAACGACTTTCTCAGTACAACAGCACAGTTGAGATAGCAGTAATGAACAAAATTAATAAATCCCAGAGGGGTACCCTAAATGTCTACAACATTCACAGCGCCATGCTTAATAGTGGGTTGCTGGTTTTTATCACGCTGTTGTGGACATCAGAAAATCGATCAGGTCTTTGACTATTTTGATGTTGCCGGAATTTTTCGGATGATAGAGATAAACGGGCAGATATGTTTTCCCATGAAGGTCAGCGCTTTGCATGCGGGCATGAAGTATCTTACTCGGCAGGCATTGTAGAGTGCCAGTCGTGATCAGTTGTCTGGTTGATGACAGTTAACGGTGTCGGGAAGAAACTCGCCCACTTCGGATCGTCAAACATCAGAAAAGAGACATCTTGTGGGACCGACAAGCCACACTTGTAATTCGGCTAACCACCTGCCCCTTGAGCAGCCATATTCCGCAATCGTGCGATATTTCGCGCTGGCGGCTCGCCATATTTGCGCTTGTAATCGCGACTGAAATGAGACTGGTCTTCATAACCAACTTGACCCGGACACCGAAGCCATACTCAATGAAGACAACTAATGTCCTTGCGTTAAATTATCGGAATTGAATAACGGATCAATGTGCCATTTCAAATGTCACATCAATATTACCCGTATGTCTGAAAATCCCCACTCCAGAGTGGATTCGGCCCACTTTCTGAAGGTTACCTATCCGTTCATTGTTCTGTTCGTACATGATGACGAAGCTGTGGCGGGGTGCCCAGTAAACAATATCGCCCACTTCATAACCGCTGGTCTGCGTTTCGTTTGCCGGCAGGGCATCCGGGAACCGGTAGCACATTTCCCGTCCGTAAAGATCTTCCATGGGCAGCGTCAGCGGAAAGCGAGAGACCAGCGCCCGGGTAGTGGCATTGTCATAAAATGTTGCCGTCATAACCTGGTCACCTGCGGTGATCTTGACCCGGATACCTTCGGCCTCGGCACCTAAAGATGAGAATGAAACAGCCGTCAGGGAGGCCAGAGCAAGCATGAATGGTTTGAACATAAAACTCTCCATTGTTTTTATATTTTCATGAATAACGGCACTAAAGCAGTGCCGTTCAGAAACATTATTTATCTGATTTCAGATTGGTATTAAAGAATGAGACCAGCTTGTCCCACGGGATGAGTTCAGTGCGGTCATACAGGTCGATACGGTTAGCGCCCTTAATCTCCACAAGTTCCTTCGGCTCTGCGGCCATTTTGTAAGCTGTATCGGTATAGGTGCGGGATGGTGCAGCATCACCCACGACAAAGAGTATTGGTCGCGGTGAAATGGACTCGATATCGATAAACGGATGGAAGTTCATGAATTTCGCATAGGTCGCCGGTGTTGAGCGGCGATTGTTAGATGCCACCTTACCGCGCTCCGTCTGATAAAAGTCATTGGACTCTTTACCTTCGATGAACACCGGATCGTTCTGCCCGGGACCATAAACGGGTTGCCCGGTTTCCGCGGTTTTGTAGCGTTGTTCTGCTGCAATCGCCAGGTCCTTGTTTCTCATTTCCACGGTCCGCTCATGGTTCAGACCGGTACGGAAATATTCGCCCATGTCGTACATGCTAACGGTGGCGATCGCCTTGATGCGGGGATCCATTTTTGTCGCGGCGATGGCAAAGCCGCCGCTACCGCAGATACCTATCACGCCAATTTTTTCACGATCCACAAATTCGCGCGTTCCGAGGAAATCAACTGCAGCGCTGAAGTTTTCTGCATACACATCAGGCAGCACGGCCCCGCGCGGCGTACCCGCACTCTCACCCCAGAAAGACTGGTCGAAGGACAGTGCAACAAAACCGGCCTCCGCCATTTTTGTTGCGTAGAGGTTAGCAGCCTGCTGTCTTACTGCAGCAAAAGGATGGCCGACAATAAGGGCGTCATATTTTTTACCGGCTTCCATATTGCGGGGAGTAAATAACGTGCCGGTAACTTCCATGCCGTAAATATTTTTGAATTTTACGGTTTCAGTCTTCACTTTATCGCTTTTATAGAAATTATCCGCACCGTGGGACATATCGGCTGCGACGGCTGTATTTGCCCCCATACCCAGAGCGACGCTGAGTATCGTCAGTGCGGCCAGGGTTTTTAATTTCCCTTTTGAATGCAATTTCATATTACCTCCTGAATTAAATAACGGTGTTAAGACAAACGGAGTGAAAAATCCGGAGAGCAATAAACCTCCGGACAGCAGGACCTGTTCAGGCCGGATTTTGTTGACTCTGGCCCGGGCGTTTTAACAGCAGGAATGCCACCACAGCGGTAGACAGCACTGCCAGCGCGCCGGCCAGAAATATCGCGTTCAGTCCCAGGTGGCTTCCTATCCAGCCGAGCGCAGGGCTGCCGATCGCCATTGCCACGTCAAGAAATGCTGTGTAGATGCCCATCACCATGCCGCGGTTCTGGGGTGTTGAACCACTGATGGCTTCAATACCGAGGCCCGGGTAAACCAGTGAGTAGCCAAAACCGGCTAAGGCAGCACCTGTCGTCGCAATCAGGGACGTACCGGCAAGCCATATCAGGAACAGCCCGGCGGCCTGTACGAGCACAAAAATCAGCGCAATACGCGCGCCACCAAAGCGATCTGGCAGATGGCCCGCAACGGTTCGGGCAGCAATCAGCGCAACGCCAAAGGCAGTGAATGCCATCCAGACGGGCTGCCAGTTCATGGCGCTGTAATACAGTGAGCTGAAGGCCAGAATGGTGCAGTACCCTGTGCTGGCCAGTGCCGCGCCCAGCCCCGGTAACCAGACGGCGTGCATGACGGAACCAAAGGTTGCCTGTGCGGCATGGGGATGGGGCGCTACCGCGGGCATGCGGGCGAGATATGCCAGTACCAGCAGCGGAAGCAGGAGCGTCAGTAGTGCGATCGCCTCAAAGCCGAAGGCATCAAACAACATCGTGCCCACCGGCCCGCCGAGTGCCATAGCAGCAAACATTGCGGTACCCACCCAGGCGATAACCTTACCTGCGTGCTCTTTATCCACGAGGGCCAGACCCCATGCCACGGCGCCGGTAATGATGAAGCTTTCCGCCCCCCCAAGGATCGCGCGCCCGGCAAGCAGTACACCCACTGACAGTACCGGCATGCCGACCAGCCAGAGCGACATCTGGTACAGTAGCCCTGAAACGGCCGCGGCGATGAGCCCGGCCACCACGCCCTTTTTGGCGCCGCGCCTGTCTGAATAACTTCCGGACCACACCCGGGAAATCAGCGATGCCGCAAACTGTGCCCCGGCAACCAGGCCTACGATAAACGTCCCGAAGCCCAGGTCATTTTTGACATGCAGCGGCAGGACGGGCAGCGCGACGCCGATAATGATAAAACCGACCAGAACCGCGGCCATTACCGGCATCAGCGCTGCGACAACCCGGGCACCGGAATTATTTTGAGAATGTTTTACAGGCATATAATGCAGCCCCTTACCTTTAAATGAACAGAATGTCGTATACGCGTATGTAATTTTCGGGCGCGAAGTAGCCCGCAGAAAATTCAGGTTTGAATTTCCTGTGTTGAAAGATGCGTTATCTGGTAATGCTTTTTTTATATCCGGATGATATAAACCATCCGGATATAATGCAGGCGTCAGCTACCCGCCTGGTTGTGTTTCAATAAACCTGTACGGTCGGCCGGAAAAGTATTTCGTTAACATCCACGTCGTCAGGCTGGCTGATGGCAAATGCAACGACCCGCGCAAAAGCCTCTGCCGGGATCGCATTCTCGTAGGTTTTCGACATACCTTTCGCAATATCTTCGTCGGTGATGGTTTTAGTCAGTTCGGTATCTACCGCGCCGGGAGAAACAATCGTTGTGCGGATATTCCAGGGCTTCACTTCCTGACGCAGACCTTCTGAAATAGCCCGGACGGCCCACTTAGTACCGGCATATACAGCGCCGCCAGGTCCCACCTTGTGTCCAGCTACGGACGATACGTTAATAAACTGCCCGCACTTCTGCGCTTTCATATACGTCAGCGCGGCGGCAATACCGTAAAGTACACCCTTAATATTCACGTCGATCATTCGGTCCCATTCATCCACCTTCAGCTTGTCGAGCATGGAGCTCGGCATGAGACCGGCGTTATTAATCATCACGTCAATACGACCGTGCAGCTCTACCGCCCGGTCAACAAGGGCCTGAACCTGTGTGCGATCCGTCACGTCGGTACGCAGTATGGCTCTGGCATCCAGCCCCAGTTCGCCGGCAAGTTGCTCAAGCTTCTCCATACGGCGCGCCCCCAGGACCACCTTTGCGCCCAGTTTCGACAGGTGTCGGGCTGTTTCTGCTCCCAGGCCGCTGCTGGCACCGGTGATGACGATGATTTTGTTTTCGATACCCTGAGACATACTGTCCTCCTGTAAAGAGTGGTTATTTCGACTCACGCTGCTCAAACACCGTTTTGAAAACCGGCGCGGCGGAAAAAGCATTAGGCCAGCCGGAGTAGTAGGCAAGGTGACTCAGTGCGCCTGAAGCCTGCTGCCGGGTCAGGCCGTTATTCATTGCCCGGTTAAGGTGCGGCGGAATTTGCTGTACCTGCCCGTTTGCAATCAGGGCAGACAGGGTCACCAGACTTCTGTCCCGTGGTGCAAGCCCGGGACGCAGCCACAATTCCCGGAAAAGCACGTCGGTGGTGTCGCTGACAAGCCCCGGCACCGCGCTACCGATACTCTGTTCCACGCGTGCAGCGCGAGCTGCTTCCGCTTTTTCATCGATCGGCAGCAGCGCCTCCTCCGCGCGAGGAAGCTGTTCAGCGTTAATTCCTTTTTGCAGGAATATCTCTTTCGTTACCGCTGCGGCCGCAATGGCATTGCCCCAGCCGGCATAGAACGCCAGCTGCGTGATGGTTTCGGAAAGCTCAGCCGGCTTAACACCGTTTTTCAGCGCCAGCTCCAGCTGCTCCGGTAAAAGTACGGTCTGATTCCGGGCAATAACCGCTGCAACGGTCACGAGGCTGCGATCGCGTGGCGACAAATCGTTTCTTTTCCAGAGGTCTCCTGCCAGCCTGGTGCTCGCATAGCGTTCGAGTGCGGGAGATACTGCCTCTATGTCGGTGTCTGACAGCGGGCCCCGCTGTGTTCCCGTTTCTGCAATGGCGACAGCCGATCCGAGAGAAAGCGCCAGCGCAACTGCTGTTGAAATTTTCATCTGACCTCCGGATTACTGATACTGTTCGTCAGAGACGGGCTCCTGCCAGTCCACGTTTTTACCGTCCACCATATACGTCATGGCCAGATGGCTCATGGGGGACGTCGCCGTGGCACCATGCCAGTGGCGTACAGTTGCAGGGATCCATACAACATCACCCGGAGCGATATCCTGGCGCGCTTTACCTTCTTCCTGAACCCAGCCTTTACCGGCCGTAACAATCAGCAACTGCCCGGCGGGGTGAGTATGCCAGGCCGTGCGCGCACCCGGGGCGAAATCCACCTGGCCCAGATTGGCACGCGTGGACGCGTTTGGCGGCAACAACGGGCTGACAACCGCATGACCTGAGAAGTTATCGGCCTTGCCGACGACAGAAGGGGTCTGCCCGTTACGGCGAATTTCAATGCCTTCGGCAGAAACCTGGGCGGCCCCCAGTACGGATATGGCTGCAGCACCAATAATCGCTTTCATCTTTCACCTCGCTGGTTACTTTCGGCTAAATGGCGTAGCGGATTACATTAATTCCCTGCAAATGAAAACGCCTTTTGTCGGGAGGAATGGTTATTTAGTGAACGAAGAAAGTATATCTGAGGACGTATTAAGTGATTAGATGGTAAAATGAGATTGAAATTATAAGGAGAACCTCTAAATGGCTGATGATAATCTGAATGCCCTTGCTGCATTTATGGTGGTGGCTAAGGAACAGAATTTCACGCGAGCGGCAAAACGTCTGGGTGTTTCACAGTCTGCGCTCAGTCAGACTGTTCGTGTTCTGGAAGCACAACTCGGGATCCGGTTGCTTAACCGAACGACCAGAAGAGTTGTCCCAACTGAAGCTGGGGAACGTTTACTCGCTTCAGTTGGACCTCAGATAGAGGATATTCAGCGGCAGTTAATGGTGCTGAGTGAATTACGTGATAAGCCAGCCGGTACAATACAACTTACCGCAACAGAATATGCAGCAGAGTCAATACTCTGGCCAGCAGTGTCGCGTCTCGTTAAAAAATACCCCGATATTAAAGTCGAAATTCTTACAGATTATGGGCTAACTGACATCGTAAGAGATCGTTTTGATGCCGGTGTACGTCCCGGAGAAACTATTGCCAAAGACATGATTGCTGTTCGTATTGCGCCAGATATGCGGATGACAGTGGCGGGATCTCCAGATTATTTCAGTAACCGGCATGCGCCCATTACTCCACAGGAATTGACAGAACACTGTTGTATAAACCTGCGCCTTTCCGGGCATGGAGGACTCTATGCATGGGAGTTTGAAAAGGACGGGCGAGAACTGAATGTGCGAGTTGATGGTCAACTGGTTTTCAATACGGGAAGCATGATACTGAAAGCGGCGCTTGAAGGTCGAGGGCTAGCCTATCTACCAGAAGGGCAGCTTGAACCCTATATAACATCCGGGGCTCTTGTTCGCGTGCTTGAGGATTGGTGTGAACCTTACTCTGGATATCACCTTTACTATCCAGGCCACCGACAACCCACCCCGGCATTTAGCCTGCTAGTTGATGAACTTCGCTATTCAACTCGCGAGAAGCATCAGAGTTAAACTTCCCTGATAAATGACGATCAGCTATGAGCTGTGAGTTCTTCGTTTCATGGCAACGTCCCCCTTTATTAAGGATAGCGTTGCATCGACCCATCGAACTCGCAGCACGAAGCCGCCCTTAAGCCCCCTCTAAATTAATGAACACATCTAATAAACCCTAGTTAATTACCCCACCTAATCGAATAAATCACTTTGCGTTATGCTTTTCCTACACAACAGCTGAAGGATAACGTCATGCAAACTGTAAAACTGAACAACGGTATTGAAATGCCCCTGCTGGGCTTTGGTGTGTTTCAGATGTCTGATCCCGCTGAATGCGAAAGAGCCGTTATTGATGCAATCGATACGGGATACCGCCTGATCGATACCGCTGCGTCTTACCAGAATGAAACCCAGGTCGGGAACGCTCTGAAACAGAGCGGTATCGCGCGTAACGAACTTTTTGTCACGACCAAACTTTGGCTGCAGGATACCAATTACGAAGGCGCTAAAGCCCAGTTCGAACGTTCCCTGAATCGACTGCAACTTGATTACGTTGACCTGTATCTGATTCACCAGCCTTACGGCGATGTCCATGGGGCCTGGCGTGCTATGGAAGAACTGCAGCAGGCAGGCAAAATTCGCGCCATTGGCGTCAGCAACTTCCATCCTGACAGACTGGCCGACCTTATCGCCTTCAACAACGTTGCCCCTGCGGTAAACCAGATTGAAGTGAACCCCTTCAACCAGCAGCTGCATGCTGTTCCGTGGAATCAAAGCCATGGCATTCAGCCGGAAGCCTGGGCACCGTTTGCTGAGGGTAAAAATGGCCTGTTCCAGCATCCCGTGTTAAAGGCGATTGGCCAGAAGTACGGCAAAAGCGTGGGCCAGGTTGTGCTGCGCTGGATCTTCCAGCGAGGCATCGTTTCGCTGGCAAAAACAGTGCGTAAAGAACGTATGGCTGAGAACATCAATATTCTCGATTTTGAACTCAGCGCTGAAGATATGCTGCAGATTACCGCTATCGATACCGCAACCAGCGCTTTCTTCTCCCACCGCGATCCTGCCAGAGTTGAATGGTTGGCCGGCCGCAAACTTGATGTTTAAGTCGCGATAAAAGAGGTATTCATTCAATGCAAAAACGTTATCTGGGTAAATCCCGACTCGAAGTCTCCGCGCTTGGCCTCGGCTGCATGGGCTTAAGCCACGGCTATGGTCCGGCGACCGATACCCGACAGGCTATCGAGCTCATTCGCGCAGCGGTCGAACGTGGCGTCACCTTCTTCGATACCGCTGAAGTGTATGGCCCCTTTCTTAATGAAGAGGTGGTAGGCGTTGCCTTAAAACCGTTTCGTGACCGCGTGGTCATTGCCACCAAGTTTGGTTTTACTTTTGGCGACGACAACAAGCAGCAGATTTTAAACAGCCGTCCGGAGCATATCCGTGAAGCGGTGGAAGGATCATTACGCCGTCTAAAGACTGATGTCATTGACCTGCTGTATCAACACCGTGTCGATCCGGACGTCCCGATTGAAGACGTTGCGGGAACGGTGAAGGACCTGATCGCTGAAGGCAAAGTTAAACATTTCGGTCTGTCCGAGGCGGGCGCGCAAACCATTCGTCGTGCGCATGCCGTACAGCCGGTCACTGCCCTGCAAAGCGAATACTCCATGTGGTGGCGCGAGCCTGAGCGGGAGATCCTGCCGTTGCTGGAGGAACTGGGCATTGGTTTTGTGCCCTTCAGCCCATTAGGCAAAGGCTTCCTGACGGGCTCGATTAGGCCAGGAACCACTTTTGGCAAGGATGATTACAGAAGCCAGGTGCCGCGTTTCGCCGGGCAGGCGATTGAAGCCAATGAAAAGCTGGTCTCCTTGCTGGGTGAACTGGCGGCAGAGAAAGGCGTGACGTCTGCACAAATCGCGCTGGCGTGGCTGCTGGCACAAAAGCCGTGGATTGTGCCTATCCCTGGTACCACTAAACTGCACCGGCTGGAGGAAAACCTGGGGGCCGCCGACATCATTCTTTCACAGGATGACTCACGGCAGATAACCCAGGCGCTTGAAACCATTAAAATCGTCGGCGAACGTTACTCTCCTGAGCACCAGGCCCGCGTGGGCCGTTAATACCCGGACGGGTCCGCTGCAATTGGCGGACCCGTTATTCCTGATAGCGAAGCGCATCGATCATCAGCGCAAAAGCGGGGGGATGCTGCTTGCGGCTCGGGTAGTAGAGGTAATATCCGGGGAAAGAGGGACACCAGTCCTGCAAAACCTGAATAAGCTCTCCCGACTTTATATAATCCTGCACCCTGTCTTCAGGTATGCAGGCGATACCAAAACCTGATAACGCCGCATCAATCCTTTCCGCCTGCAGATTAAAGGTTACCTGCCCCTCCACTCTGACCCGCAACGGTTTCCCTTCCTTCTCAAACTCCCAGTGGTAAAGCCCACCGGCGGTCGGCAGGCGCATATTGATACACCGGTGATGTTGTAGTTCGTGCGGCGTTTCAGGTACAGGATTTGCAGCGAAATAAGACGGCGCTCCTACTACGGCCATTCTCATGTCCGGGCCAATTCTTACCGCAATCATGTCCTTATCCACGCTTTCGCCCAGGCGGATCCCGGCATCAAAACGCCCCTCAACAATATCGACAAAGCCGTTATCCACCACCAGCTCAACGTTGATTTCCGGATATTCCCTGAGGAAGGGTTTTAACTTCGGCCATACCAGGCTTCGCGCGGCATGCTCCCCGGCAGATAAACGAATATTGCCGGAGGCGGTGCCGTTCAGCTGAACCAGCGATTCCAGCTCCTGCTCAAGATCGGCAATACGCGGTTCAAGGCAGGCAATAATTCGCTCACCGGCTTCCGTAGGGGCAACGCTTCGGGTCGTGCGGGTCAGAAGGCGGATATTCAGCCTTTCCTCCAGGGCCTTCATCGCGTGGCTGAGTGCAGACTGAGAAACGCCCAGTTTACCCGCGGCTTTGGTAAAACTTCGCTCCCTTGCCACCACAAGAAAGATTTGCAGTTCGTTGAAATTTTCTTTGAGCATCGGCGATTTCCTTATGGAGGCATTCCCTTCATCGCACACTCATGAAGGGTGTTCATAGACACAATCATTTTAGCCCCATTACTGACATTAATGATAATTGATATTCTGACCGTATCGAAAATAAGTCTGAATTATCAGTAGGTTTATCATGAAAATACTCGTTGCAGGGGCGACAGGAAGTATTGGCCTTCATGTCGTCAATACCGCTATCAAAATGGGCCATCAGCCTGTAGCGCTGGTCAGAAATAAGCGCAAAGTGAAATCGCTTCCTCGGGGAACAGATGTTTTTTACGGCGATGTTTCATTGCCTGAAACCCTCAGCGATTTGCCGAAAGATATTGATGCCATAATCTTCACGCTCGGTTCCGATGGCCAGGGACGTATTGGTGCCAGGGCGATAGATTACGGCGGAGTGCGCAATATTTTACGAATATTCAGGGATACACCTATTCGTATCGTCCTGATGACCACGATTGGCGTGACTGAACGACTCAGCACCTGGAATCAACGCACTGAGGTTCATGACTGGAAAAGACGTGCCGAGCGTCTGGTCAGGGCAAGTGGTCACCCCTATACCATCGTCAGGCCCGGCTGGTTTGATTACAACAATGATGATGAGCACAGAATCGTTATGCTTCAGGGAGATCGTCGCCATGCAGGAACACCGGAATATGGTGTGATATCTCGGGAGCAAATCGCCCAAGTTCTGGTCAGTGCCCTGACCCACGACGAGGCAAAAAATAAAACGTTCGAGCTGGTGGCTGAACGAGGTGAAGCACCGCAGAATCTTACCCCACTGTTTGCAAACCTGCAGACTGATGATCCACAAAAAAATGATGGGGTTCTGGACATAGACAATATGCCTCTGCGTGAAGAACCTGACTGCATTATTAACGAGCTGAATTTGTATTCAAAAAAATTAACCAATCGACAACCCTGACAATTTTGTCATATAGCCGTCAGCCTCATGACAGCTTAAGTCTGTATATTTCAATACACAGATGGAGGAAGTTACTCCTGATACAAGTCCAGTTTCAAGCATATTGTCAAAGAGGTACTAGATATGAAAACCCTACTTATTACTACATTGATCATGGGATTTATTTCAGTGAATGCCGCATCAGCCGCTCAGGAAATTAACCAAGCAGATGGGAAAGAAAAGATGGGTGTAGTCTCAGCCAGCAATGCCTATACGCTTGATGAGTTATCGGATGTTCTTTCTCGTAAGGCTGATGAGCAAGGGGCAACATCATTCAAAATCCTGTCGACAACGGGGGATAACAGGCTACACGGGGTTGCTGAAATCTATAAGTAAATCAGTAGCATCCCGAACAGGATGTGTCACAGCCCTCTTATAGTGAGCGTAGATTTATGCTCAGAACAGAAGACATCATCGATGAGATAACTCAATGGATTGATTCAAACTTGCATAACCCGCTGAAGATAGGGGATGTTGCTGCGAGGGCAGGATACTCTAAGTGGCATCTTCAGCGGATTTTTGTGCAGGTGAGAAAAGTTAGCCTTGGGAAGTACATAAAAGATACGAAACTTAGACTTGCAGCAAAAGATCTTATCGAGACTAATGAGCCAGTGATGGTTATCGCCTTTAAATATGGATTCGATTCACAACAGACTTTTACTCGGGTTTTCTCTAAAAAATATAAATTGCCGCCATTAAGATATAGAAACACCGAAAAGATAAAAAAACATTAACCTTTTAAATTTTTTAACCTTAAGTAGTATTACCCAAATGATAATTCATTCTAGCATCGAAAGTTGAAGACCTTTTGAGCCAGAAGCTTCTTGTTCGGAACGAAGCTCAGCCCGGTTTTAACATCCGACGTTTAGACTATGATCTTCACCTGTTACACATTAGCGGAAAAATCGATCAGAACCAGATCGATATCTCAACCACATATCCATCCTAGTAATCCATGAGCTTTTAAATAGCTGGTGATTCATGGCACTGAGCTGCCACCGTTAAGGTTCAAAGGGCTGCTTTGAACAAGAAGCGGGCCTTTGGTCGCAGCTTAATCAGCGCGGATCGCTACCCACAGCACAGTTCATTGAGGCCCATGTGTTTTTCACATCCTTTTGTCATGCTACTAATGACTGTCGGGCCCGAATATCACTGCTCTACCATGCAACACCACAAGAGGATCTGTGCTGTCACGTGACGCTTACGGCACTACACCGCACCCGACTGCGGTTTCTGGAACGATAAAATTTTCATTACAAAATATGAGGTGCTTTAGCATTGCGTTAATCTTGATGCTGAAAGTTCTGACCATAGGTAAGGAGCGGGTTTTAGGGGATTGGGCGTGATTTTTTTGGCTGAGATTTCTACGGCACTCTGAACGAGTTTATGGGGGTTGGTTTGATCTAGGTAAGGTTCTTTAAAAACCTGTCTTGATGTTACTAAACTACTCTATAAAATGTAAAAATTCAATTCCATCATAGGATGTGAGCGCAAATGGCAAAGCAGATTATTCAGGGCACAACTGAAATCAACAGCTTGGGTATCAAGAACCATTTTGAGTCAGTTGAACCTGTACAGGCGATATTGGAACTCGTATGGAATGGATTTGATGCTGGCGCTAAGAATATTAACATAAACATAGTTTATGACCATTTTGATACAGTAAAAAACCTGATCATTCTTGATGATGGTGATGGGATAAACTTTACTGATTTAGGCAGCAACTTTAATCGATTTAACGATTCATTAAAAAAAACAAGCATTGATCAACACGGCTCTAAAGGTCGAGGGCGTTTATCATTTCATAGACTTTGTCATCAGGCTATCTGGTATACTAAATACTTAGGTAGAAATGCCTATATCAAAATTAATGATGAGGATATTAAGGCATATGAAGCTCAAATAGATATCGACGCTGATGAGCAAAACAGTTTATTGAATGCAATGGATAAGGGGACGTGTGTTGAATTAACATTGTTACATTCAAGCCTTCCAGATAGACGCGAACTGATTTCTATTTTGTCCAATGAATTCTGTTGTAAATTGGCATTGGATGATGAAAGGAAGGTTTTCGTAAATGGTGCTGAAGTTGACATCCCAGAACACGAAATAAAAGAGGTCTCCTTCGAGATTGAAAATAATGATTTCTCTGTGAAAGGGATTCGCTGGGATAAAAAGCCAGCTACAGAAAAATCATTTATTTACTTGACTGATAGTTCAGGAAAGATAGTTCACAAAGAATCTACAACATTCAATAAAAAAAGAGATTTTCATTTGAGTGTGTTTGTTTCATCTATTTGGGCTGATACTTTTAGTGCTAATGGCGATGACATTTTTTCAACAGCTAAAAGTAATCCTGATTCAAAAGCATGGCGGCAGTTAGTTAAAAATGTCTTAAAATTCTCCAGATCTATATATGATGATTTTCTGCGAGTGCAGGTTGAAAAAGCCATACAAAAGCTTGAAGAGGATGGTGCTTTCCCTACATACAATGAATACGATATAACATATGCTAACTGGAAAAGAAATAATATCAAGCAGGTTGTAAGAAGTATTTATATTGCCGATCCTCAGTTTTTGGTATCACTGACTATAAAGCAGAAAAAGATAATCATCAGACTTCTTGATAAGATGCTTGTATCAAATCAAAATGAAGATTTATTTGATATTCTGGAAAGTGTTTTGGATTTAAGTGATAGTGATCTTTCTAGGTTTGCATCACAATTGAAAAAAACAAAATTAGAAAATATTATAAGTTCAATTGAGGAGTTGCAAAGAAGGCGTTTTGCAGTTGAAAAACTGAAGCTAATAATGAACGAGCATTATAAAGATGTTCTTGAAACGCCTGACTTACAAAAAATCATTGAAAATAACACATGGTTATTTGGTGAAAGATACGAAACTATAGGCGCTGAGGAGGATACTTTTACTAAGATTGCAAAATCATTGAGGGATAGTGTTTACTCCATTAATAACATAGATGCACAAGATGTGGAAAATGGAGAGGATATTATAGGCGCTAAGAGACAAACGGATTTATTCTTAGCCAGAAGGATGCCAACTTTTGACTCTAACGGCAATAAGATTTTTCGATGCATAATTATTGAAATTAAAAGACCAAGCATAGCCCTTAATGTTAAGCATTTACGTCAACTGGAAGATTATGCTGGAATTATTAAACGACATCCTGAGTTTTCTAGCCAAAATTTGCATTTTGAATTAATTCTTATAGGTAGGAAGATTTCTAGTCAAGATATAGAGATACCTACTCGCTTGTCAAACTATGCCGGCCGTGGTGATGTTGGTTTAGTATCTGATGATGCCAATATGAAGCGTTACGTTAAGAATTGGTACACAATATTTGATACTTTTGAATTGACGAATAGTTTCATGCTTGAGAAATTACAAATGGAAAGAGATGTAATTGAAAAGAAATCTCGGGAGGAACTTGTTAAGGAATTACAAGAAGAAAGCGTTGATGTCTAAAATTAAAAAATCGATACTACGCTTGAAGAGGTTTCTTTCTTGCTAATGTATTTTTCATGAAAAAAGGGTTACATTGAAATGTAACCCTAACCTATTGAATTGATGCACCTCACATTCACTACTCATAGTTTTCCTTCCGATATTTTGAGATCTATTATTTCTTTAGCTTGAGATCCATTGTGCAGGTCACCGTAACTTAAAATTTCGACTAATCAGGGAGTTTCATCTTTGGTATCAATTAGACCGTCAGACGCAAATGTAACGTTTCTGAATTAATCGTAAATGTAAATTAGCAAAAAAAATTTCTAGTGCAGAGCTCCTCCAAAACGGAGGAGCTCTGCTTGAGTTTTCACGCTATCTACTAATAAACGGCTAAATTTGGAGCTAATATCATAAGGCTATGATGAGTTTATTTTTGCCAATGTTATCAATATAGTCCGCATACCACTGCATCATCTCCCTACGTCCTTCCAGATACAACGCATGGTTGTATGTCCCGCGAATCGCATTCTTATCGACATGCGCAAGCTGGGTTTCAATCCATGCCGTATTAAACCCTTCCTCATGCAAAATTGTACTCATCGTGTGCCTAAAACCATGTCCAGTAACCTTCCCCGTATATCCAATCCGCTTAAACACCTGATTAATACTCGCTTCACTCATCGTTTTGCGGGGATCATTCCGCCCAGGAAACACAAGAGGATATTGCCCAGACATCACTTTGAGCTGCTGTACGATCTCCAGCGCTTGGGTAGAGAGAGGGACAAGGTGAGGCCGCTTCATTTTCATTCGTTCGGTAGGAATTTCCCACACCGCTTTTTCAAGATCAAACTCACTCCAGAAAGCACCTCGGAGTTCACCGGTGCGAACTCCCGTAAGGATCAGCAGACGTGCTGCAAGAACAACTAACGGGCTTCCTGTGTAGCCTGCGAGAGCTTTAAAGAAGTCTGGTAACTCCTCAACAGTAAGGAAGGGATAATGCTTCGATTCATGCCCTGACATCGCGCTGGTTAGATCCGCTGCTGGATTATATTCCGCACGGCCGGTAACTATGGCGTAACGAAAGACTTCACTGCAGCGCTGGCGAACCTTCTTGGCCTTCTCTGTCGCGCCACGGCCTTCCATGCGACGCAGCACATTAAGCAGAACAAGCGGTTTGATTTCATTCACCGGCTGCTGGCCGATATAGGGGAAAATATCTTTATTGAAGGCTTCGATAATGTCCGAGGCATAGCCTTCTGACCACCGGCTTACATTAGTTCCGTGCCATTCAAGCGCCACAGCCTGAAACGTGTTGTTGAGCTGCACATCACGAACCAGCTTTTCTTCTTTCTTGGCAAACGATGGATCGATACCTTCGGCCAGTTTTTTCTTGGCTTCATCACGCAGTGCCCTGGCTTGTGCAAGGGACACTGCTGGATAAACACCAAAAGCCATACGCTTCTCTTTTCCATTGAAGCGATATTTCATTCGCCAGTATCGAGAACCAGAGGGAACGACTTCAAGATACAAACCAGCACCATCTGCCAGCTTATAGGCTTTCTCTCTGGGTTTAGCTGCATCTACCTGTCGCGCATTTAGCTTCATTGGGGGCATCTCCCTGGACCGAACACAGAATGCCCCCACTTATGCCCCCAACTGTGACTTGATTGCGGTTGAGTCCAGTTGATAACAGGTGATAAAATACGGGCCAGAAACCGCAGTATACGGGCTTTAAGTTGATTTCGGTAGACTTGGGAAGAGTTTGAAATGGTGCCGATAATAGGAGTCGAACCTACGACCTTCGCATTACGAATGCGCTGCTCTACCAACTGAGCTATATCGGCCCTGCGAGGTGTTCACGAGCGTGAATCACGGGTTAGAAGGTTAAAACTAAGCGGGTGATGCGTCAATGCCCCTGTGAATCAAACGGCTACTTTTGCATCACCCGACTTTATTTACGCACGAATGGTATCGTCACCAAAACCGATCCACTTATAGGTGGTCAGTGCTTCGAGGCCCATCGGGCCGCGCGCGTGCAGCTTCTGCGTGCTGACCGCCACTTCCGCGCCGAGGCCAAACTGGCCGCCGTCGGTAAAGCGCGTCGAGGCGTTCACATACACCGCTGAAGAGTCGACCTCGTTGATAAAGCGGTTGGCGTTGCGCAGGGTACGGGTGAGGATCGCATCGGAGTGCTGCGTGCCGTGCTGCCGAATATGATCGATCGCATCATCGAGATCGGCGACGATCTTCACATTCAGATCCAGCGACAGAAACTCATCGTCATACTGCTCCGCTTTTACCGCTTCAACCTTCGCCGGGCCGCTTTGCAACAGGGAGAGCGAC
Organism: Kosakonia sp. S42; assembly: GCF_016624785.1. Lineage (NCBI taxonomy): Bacteria > Pseudomonadati > Pseudomonadota > Gammaproteobacteria > Enterobacterales > Enterobacteriaceae > Kosakonia > Kosakonia sp. S42. The sequence continues at coordinate 63,305 of NZ_JACVTW010000019.1, forward strand.
TGGTCGTCCGCATGCAGCGTCACGCCGCTCTCCGCCATCTGCTGGCTGAGCACCGGTAAAAAGGTACTGGCAATGCCCTGATGCACCAGCAGCGTCTCGACGGTGTTGCAGGTGCTCGGGCGCTGGGTTTTAGCGTTGACGATAATCTTCAGCGCCGGGGCGATCTCTGCCGTCTCGTCGACCAGAATATGGCAGACGCCGATACCGCCGGTGATAACCGGGATCGTTGACTGCTCGCGGCAGAGCTTATGCAGCCCTGCCCCGCCGCGCGGGATCAGCATGTCGATGTACTTATCCATACGCAGCATCTCGTTGACCAGCGCGCGATCCGGGCTCTCAATCGCCTGTACCGCACCCGCCGGTAAACCGCACTCCTCCAGCGCCTGCTGAATCACTTTCACCGTCGCGGCGTTGGTGCGCCAGGTCTCTTTCCCGCCGCGCAGGATCGCGGCGTTGCCGGTTTTCAGGCACAGGGAGGCGACATCCACAGTAACGTTCGGGCGCGCTTCATAAATCACGCCGATTACACCGAGCGGCACGCGGCGGCGCTCGATGCGCAGACCGCTGTCCAGCACGCCGCCATCGATCACCTGGCCGACCGGATCGGCGAGTTTGCACACCTGCCGCACATCGTCGGCAATGCTTTTTAAGCGCGCCGGATTGAGCGCCAGGCGGTCGAGTAGCGCCTCGCTAAGACCATTGCCGCGCGCTTCCTGCAGATCCTGCTCGTTAGCCAGCAAAATCGCGTCGGACTGCGCCTCTAAATAGTCGGCAATCTTCTCCAGCACGCGGTTTTTTTCCTGGCTTGTGAGCAACGCCAGCTTGTACGACGCAGCTTTCGCCGCGATGCCCATCTGTTCCAGCATACCTCTGCTCCTTAACGGGTGATCATATCGTCGCGGTGCACCGCGACAGGGCCATACTCATAGCCCAGAATCTCATCAATCTGCTGCGAGTGGTGGCCGGCAATCCGGCGCAGAGCATCACTGTTGTAACGGCTTACGCCGTGGGCGATATCGCGCCCCTGCAGATTACAAATGCGGATCACTTCCCCACGGGAGAAGTTGCCTGTCACGCTTTTAATCCCTTTCGGCAGCAGCGAACTGCCGCGCTCAAGAATGGCGGCGGTCGCCCCTTCATCAACGGAGATCTCACCGGCAGGCGGTGCGCCGAAGATCCATCGTTTACGGTTCTCCAGCGGCGAAGTCTGCGCATGAAAACGCGTGCCGACCGGCGTGCCGCTTACCACATCGGCAATCACGCCGGGCTTGCCGCCTGCGGCAATAATCGTCTCGATACCGGCACGGCAGGCAACGTCGGCAGCCTGTAACTTGGTGCCCATGCCGCCGGTGCCGAGGCCGGAAACGCTGTCGCCCGCAATAGCGCGCAGCGCGTCATCAATGCCGTAGACATCTTTAATCAGCTCGGCCTGCGGGTTGTTGCGCGGATCGGCGGTAAACAACCCCTGTTGATCGGTAAGCAAAAGCAGCTTATCGGCTCCAGCCAGAATCGCCGCCAGCGCCGAGAGGTTATCGTTATCGCCAACTTTAATCTCCGTGGTCGCCACGGCATCGTTCTCGTTAATCACCGGCACGATGTTGTTATCAAGCAGCGCGCGCAGCGTGTCGCGGGCGTTGAGGAAGCGCTCGCGGTCTTCCATATCGGCGCGGGTCAGCAACATCTGACCAATATGAATACCGTAAATGGAGAAGAGCTGCTCCCAGAGCTGAATCAAGCGGCTCTGGCCGACAGCTGCCAGCAGCTGTTTTGAGGCGATGGTGGCGGGAAGTTCCGGGTAGCCCAGGTGCTCACGCCCGGCGGCGATAGCGCCGGAGGTAACGATTACTATGCGATGCCCGGCGGCGTGCTGCTGCGCGCACTGGCGCACCAGCTCCACAATATGGGCGCGGTTCAGGCGACGGGAACCGCCTGTTAAAACACTGGTGCCGAGTTTTACCACCAGCGTCTGGCTGTCACTCATGATTCTCTGCCGTTTTTAGAAAAAATAAGAAGTTTATTAGTAATCAAACGTTGTAACAGGAGTGAGCGCGCTTGCCAACCGCCAGCGTGAATCGACCACTTTTTTGTTGCGCGGGATCAGCAAGCGTAGCGGCAGAGTTTGACAATTTTATGGCAAACACAAAAAAACATAACTTTTTCAAATTACTCTTACTTTGTCATAAATGTTTCATTTCAGAGCGTTACAACCCTTCCTGTTTTTCACGGGGCGAGAGCCCAGCGAATAGTGGCGCGTTAGTTTAATCAGGAATTCAAAATGAAAAAGAGCACTCTGGCATTAATGGTACTGGGCGTTGTTGCATCGGCTTCTTCTGTTCACGCGGCGGAAGTCTATAACAAGAATGGCAACAAACTGGACGTGTACGGCAAAGTGAAAGCCATGCACTACTTCAGTGATGACAACAACAACGACGGTGACAAAACCTACGTGCGTTTCGGCTTCAAAGGTGAAACCCAGATTAACGACCAGCTGACCGGTTTTGGCCGTTGGGAATCTGAATTCGCCGGTAACAACGACGAAACTACCTCGGGCCAGAAAACCCGTCTGGCCTTTGCCGGTCTGAAAATCAAAGATTTTGGTTCTATCGATTACGGTCGTAACCTCGGCGTGCTCTACGACGTGGCTTCCGTGACCGATATGTTCCCGGAGTTCGGCGGCGACTCGTTGGCCCGTACCGATAACTTTATGACCAAGCGCACCACTGGCGTGGCGACCTACCGCAACACCGACTTCTTCGGCATGGTGGATGGCCTGGACATGACCCTGCAATACCAGGGTAAAAACGAAAACGGCCGTAACAGCATCATCAAGCAGAACGGCGACGGCTGGGGCACCTCTCTGGCCTACGATTTTGGCGGCAGCCCGGTCACGATTATTGGTGCTTACGCCAACTCTGACCGTACCAACGCACAGAACACCGCGCTGGCGCTGGGCCGTGGTCAGAATGCCGAAGCCTGGGCGACCGGTGTGAAATATGACGCCAACAACGTCTACCTGGCGACCTTCTACTCCGTCTCATACAACATGACGCCGGTCTCCTCTTCACTGGGCTTTGCCAACAAAGCGCAGAACTTTGAAGCCGTCGCGCAGTACCAGTTCGACTTCGGCCTGCGTCCGTCCGTGGGCTACGTGCTGACCAAAGGCAAAGATATGGAAAACGGTATCGGCGACGAAGATCTGGTGAACTACATCGACGTTGGCGCCACTTACTACTTCAATAAAAACTTCTCGGCGATGGTCGATTACAAAATCAACCAGATCAAAGACGACAACAAACTGGGCATTGCTGACGACGACATCGTTGCCGTTGGCGTGACCTACCAGTTCTAAACCCTGTAGTGACCCTCGTTATATGAAATGCCCTCGGTTGAGGGCATTTTTTTCCCGTCTGATGGGAGAAAGCAGGCCAGTGCCTGTTCATGCCCGGCGTGCGAAGAGCAGCCGGGCATTTTTTATCGGGGGCGTTATGCGGGGAGTTTTAACTTCTCTTTGAAGTCATCGGCAGGTTCAAGCTTCAGCTCAAGGGAGGCTAACAGCGTACGCGCGCGCTCGTGGAAGTCGCGCAGCGTTTTTTCCAGACGGTCGACCACTTCCTGGTCTTTGATAGCGGTGGGTTTCCAGTGCCCCTCTTTGTCGAAGAGCCCAAAGTGGTAGCGATAGGTAAAGCGCTTCTCCTGCGCTTCCATTTCCATCCACCATCCCCAAAACTCGCGTTTTTCCGGCGCGGGTTTCACATTCACGCAAACTGCCAGGCAATCAAAGAAAAAACGGTTTTCTTCGCACTGCTCTTCGCGGATATAAGGTCCTAGCGCAGTAAACTTTTTAATCAACCTGCTTCTCGGATGTCCACTTGGTAACGTCATTGCGATCTCCTTTTGTGATGCAACTGTTTTACCAAATCAATGGAAATTCTCAAAGTATTAACCGAACTGATGGTTGATCCAGTCAACAATCTTCCTGAGCGCAGCGTCAAAATTGCGATAAACCGGGTTAAACGGGATATCGAGCAGCTTTCCATTGCTGGATGAAGAGGTGATTAAACGCGACTCCGCCTCCGGGCTGAAGGGATCGTTTTGCCAGAAACCGGAGAGCATCGGCGTCGGGCAGCGGCGGCCGAGTAACCCCTGCGTTTTTAATGAATAGCGGTTAAGTTCGACGCGCAGGGCTTCATCGGAAGCGTCATGCATGCCTAAGCGGCTGGCGAGCACATCGAGATACATCTCCGGCACATCGCCCTGGCGCAGCGGCTCGCTGAGCAGGGAATGCACCACCGGCCCGAGGCAGGCCACCGCTTTCAGGCGCGACGCCTCAAGATAGGCCAGCCGTACCGCCACGTTAGCACCAAAACGGAAACCAAAGGCCGCCACGCGGGTGTGATCGATCCATGGAATGTTCGGCAATGCCTGGAGCGCATGCTGATGCAGCAGGCTGGAGTCCTGGGTCAGCTTCCATTTGCTGGAGAAGCCCACCGAGGGCATATCGAGCGTCAGCATGGCAATGCCTTTCGGGGCCAGGTAGCGCTCATAGAGGGTGTAGTAATCGATCTGCAAGCCATCCAGCCCGCCGCACATCAGCACCGTTGGAAAGGGACCTTCGCCTTCCGGCATATGCAGAAAGCCGGTGACCGGCGCGCCGCCGGGAATGGCGAACTCCAGCTCTTTAATGCTGCCCGGCAGGCGCTGCGCGGCCTCTTCATAGGCGCGGTTTGCCAGCGCCTGCGCCTGCTCGGCCAGGCTATCGCCTTTAATATGTGGATAGGCGGCGATGCTATATAAGTTAGAGGCGTGCAGCCAGTGGCGGCCGCTCAGCGTGCTGTCCGTCTCCTGCATCGCTTTTTGCTGCCAGCTCATCGCCTGCGCGGACCATTCGTAGATCCAGTTCCCGTTGCGGTAGCCGACCACCGTATCGAGCAGCTCAGCGTCGGTGCGCTCGGCCTGGCTCATCACAATGCGCGCCTGCACTTCGAGGATCTCGCGCGCGCCGATGCCGCGCCAGATCCACATCAGCCGGTTGATCATCCGGTACCACTGCGGCACGTTTTTGCCATCCAGCGCGGACTGCACGGGCGGCTGCACGCCAGGGTTAAAGCGGCGCACCAGCGTCGAGGTCTCAGGGTATTTAAAGCGGGGTTTGAACAGCGTTTCGCTAAGATTTGACTGGGGCATGGCGCGCAGCTCCTTAAAATTCACCGGAGGGCATTGTAACCCGTGACGCGCCAAAAAGAACAACGCCCGGCAGAACCGGGCGTGTGTACAACAGGAGGGATTAACGGCCGCTAATTGGCGGAACGAAGGCTACGCCCATATCCCACGGCTGCTCAATCCAGGTATCCTGCGGGATATCAATCACATAATCATTCACCAGCGGGCGACCGGCCGGCTTGGCGAAAATAGTGACAAAATGTGCTTTCGGGTACATTTCGCGGATCGCTACGGCAGTGCCGCCGGTATCCACCAGATCGTCAATCACGATAAAGCCTTCGCCGTCGCCTTCCGCGCGCTTCAGTACTTTCAGTTCGCGCTGGTTGTCGTGGTCATAGCTGGAGATACAAACGGTATCGACATGACGAATACCCAGTTCACGCGCCAGCAGCGCGCCTGGAACCAGACCGCCACGGCTTACGGCGATAATGCCTTTCCACTGTTCTGAAGGCATTAAACGGGCAGCAAGTTTGCGGGCGTGAATCTGCAACATGTCCCAGGTGACGACGTATTTTTCGCTCATGTGAAGTGTCCCAGCCTGTGTTTTACGGCTTAAAAAGTGTTCGAGGGGGAAATAGGTTGCGCGAGATTATAGAGATCTGACGCGCTAAAAACCAGTGTTACCCGGCATCGCCGCCGCTTTTTCCCCAATCCCGTGCTCGCGCTGTCGCCATAAAGTGGTATTCTCAACCGCATCTCGCAAGAGGGTCTTGCGATTCGTTTATCTAACCCGCGACCTGCACGCAACCTGTTCGCAGGCGCTTTTAAGGAGACTCATCGTGTCTGAACTGTCTCAACTATCTCCGCAGCCGCTGTGGGATATTTTTGCCAAAATCTGCTCTATTCCGCACCCCTCTTACCATGAAGAACAGCTCGCCGAACACATTATGGGCTGGGCGAAAGAGCAAGGCCTGCACGCAGAGCGCGACCAGGTGGGCAATATCCTGATCCGCAAACCGGCCACCGCCGGGATGGAAAACCGCAAGCCGGTCGTGCTGCAGGCGCACCTCGATATGGTGCCGCAGAAAAACAACGACACAGAACACGACTTCACCAAAGACCCGATTCGCCCCTATGTTGACGGCGAGTGGGTAAAAGCGCGCGGCACCACGCTTGGCGCGGATAACGGCATCGGTATGGCCTCTGCGCTGGCGGTGCTGGCAGACTCCACCGTGCAACACGGCCCGCTGGAAGTGCTGCTGACCATGACTGAAGAAGCGGGCATGGATGGCGCATTCGGTCTGCAACCCAACTGGTTGCAGGCGGATATCCTGATCAACACCGACTCTGAAGAAGAGGGTGAGATCTATATGGGCTGCGCGGGCGGTATCGATTTCATCACTACCCTGCCCCTGACCCGCGAAGCGGTACCTGCCGGTTTTGAAACCGTCAAACTGACGCTGAAAGGGCTGAAAGGCGGCCACTCCGGCGCCGATATCCATTTAGGTCTGGGCAACGCCAACAAACTGCTGGCGCGCTTCCTCGCCGCGCACGCCGCCGGGCTGGATCTGCGTCTGCTCGACTTCACCGGCGGTACGCTGCGTAACGCCATTCCGCGCGAAGCGTTCGCCGTGATTGCCCTGCCAGCCGATAAAGCCGCCCAGCTGAAAACCCTGGCGGATGAGTACCAGGCGATCCTGAAAAACGAGCTGGAAGCGAAAGAGAAGAATCTGGTGGTGCTGGTCGATAGCGTGAGCAGCGACAAAGCGGCGCTGACCGCGCAGTCGCGCGATGCCTTTGTTCGCCTGCTGAACGCCACGCCGAACGGCGTGATCCGCAACTCCGACGTTGCCAAAGGCGTGGTGGAAACCTCGCTGAACGTCGGCGTGGTCACGTTGCAGGACGAGAGCGCTGAGATCATCTGCCTGATCCGCTCGCTGATCGATAGCGGTAAAGATTACGTGGTAAGCATGCTGGAATCGCTGGGTGCGCTGGCCGGTGCGAAAACCGCGCCGAAGGGCGGCTACCCTGGCTGGCAGCCGGATGCCCAGTCGCCGGTGATGTCGCTGGTGCGTGAAACCTATCAGCGTCTGTTCAACAAGATGCCGAACATTCAGATTATCCACGCGGGTCTGGAGTGTGGTCTGTTCAAAAAACCCTATCCGGAGATGGATATGGTGTCGATTGGGCCGACCATTACCGGCCCGCACTCGCCGGATGAGCAAGTGCATATCGAAAGCGTGGGCCACTACTGGACCCTGCTGACCGAACTGCTGAAATCTATCCCGGCTAAATAAGCCTGCTGTCCGCGCCGCCCGGCGCGGACATTTTCCTTCTTTTATTGCGCTTTAAACCCTGGCCCCTTAAAGGTGCGCACCGGGTTGCCGCGCTCTATCTGATGATGAAACAGCCTGCGTTCCGACTTCAGCGCCGCGCGCTCGTCATCCTGCGCCTGCTCCAGCCGGTGTGAAATCAGCAGCATCGCCAGCCGCTTATTCGCATGCTGGCTGCGCTCCGACTGCACTTTTACGCTAATGCCGGTGGCAATATGCGTGGCGCGCACGGCGGAATCGGTTTTATTCACGTGCTGGCCGCCCGGCCCGGATGAGCGCAGCGTCTCAAAGCGAATGGCGCTGTCCTGCAACGCCGTCTGCGGAATAAACTCCGCCACGCCGATAAACCAGTTCTTCCGTGCATGATTGGCGCGATAGGGGCTTGGGCAGATCCACTGCACCGTGCCGCACCAGCGCGCACTCAGCGCCTGCGCATTTTCGCCATCGAGTGAGACCAGCACCGAGCGGTAGGCGCCCGGCTGGCGCGCCGCTTCCGTTTCGATCACCGCCAGCGACACCTTTTGCGCCTCAGCCTCTTCCATCAGCCGCGTTAACGCTTTACCCACTGCCAGGCAGCACTCATCAGGCCCCTGCGCGGAGGAGAGTTGCAACAGTCTCATTCGCCCGCCCCTCCGCTCACTTTCAAGGTTAACACCGGGCGCAACCGCGCAACCGGCGTCACCAGATCGGCGTCGACCAGGCACTCAAGCACGCTTTCAACGGACTTATACGCCTGCGGCGCTTCTTCATAGATCAACTGACGATCGCGGCAAATCACCCGGCTGCCGAGCGGTGTGCGCGCCAGTTGCGCCGGGGTGAATTTCCCGGATAAGCGACCTTTGCACTCGGTGCGCATCCATTTACGTCCGGCGCCGTGCGCCAGCGAATAGAGGCTCACCTCGCTCACTTTCGGCATCACCAGCCAGCTATGATCGCCGCGTGAACCGGGGATCACTACCAGGCCCTGCCCGTCCGGCGTCGCCCCTTTGCGATGCAGCCAACCGGCTTCACCGCCCACGGTGCAGGCTTCGACGAAGTTGTGTGCTACATCGAGCAGCGCTTCGCCATCGGCGTTGAGATGATCGAGAATGCGCCGCGCAATCAGCGCCCGGTTGATGCGGGCAAAGTTGAGCGCGTCATCGTGCTCGGCAAGATAGTGGCGAGCCGCGTCGCTCCCCTCCACCAGCCCGGCGTGCGAGAAGGCATCGACGTGACGGCGTAAAATCTGCTGCCCCAGTCCGCGTGAACCGCTGTGGGCCAGTAACAGCAGGCGCTGCTCATCGAGGCCGCTTTGCGCGAACAGCGCCGCATCGGTCACGCTATCGACCTGTTGCAGCTCGGCAAAGTGGTTGCCGCCGCCAATCGATCCCAGCGCGGCGCGCCAGGGGTGGTTTTGCCACGCATCCGGCACCGCTTCATCCAGCCAGTCGGCAGAGGCGCTATCGCCCAACGCGCTGAGACGTTTTTCGACCTTATCGGCGTTATATTTGCGCCGTACCAGGTCGGTCTGCCACAGCGCCATGCCGCAGCCGATATCGTTCCCGACCAGCGCCGGGTAGAAACGCCCGGTGGAGAAAAAGGCCGCGCCAATCGGGTAGCCGCGACCGGGGTGAAGATCCGGCATGCCGACGACGCGCGTCATACCCGGCAGTGCCGCAGTGGTGTGTAATTGTTGGATCGCTGAACCTTCGATCCACAGGTTTTCCGACGCAATATAGGAGATCGCGTCTGAGATATGACAAACAGAGTTGCCCATATACCAATCCATATGTAGAGAAATAAAAGGAATTGGCAGACGAAACCAGGGGCAAGTTTTTGGAGAAATTAAGCCTGGAGAGGTCTGCAAAGAGAAATCAGGGCATGGTGTGTCATGGTGAACCTCCTTTGCAGTTAACAGGGAATGAATAAACGCCGGGGATGATAGAGAAGCGGGCGGGAAATTACCACCGCAAATTCTGGTAGGGTTACAGCCCAAGCACCAGCTGGCGCTCAAGCTGCGGGTCGAGCAGCGTGACATGCAGGCCGACAAGACGGACGCCGCGCCCGCCGCGTCGCTCATCCCACGCCTGACGCGCGGTGGCGAGCAGATCCTCTTTATTCAGACACGGCCAGACATGCTCCTGGGTGGTCTGCTGAAAGTCGTTGAACTTCAGTTTCACCCCCTGGCGGGCGATGCGCAGATCCGGTTTTACCACCGAAAGCCGCCGCTCAAGCTCCGGGTAGAGCCGCTCGATAATCGCCTCGCACTCCTCCCACTGATGAATATCCTCCACCAGCGTACGCTCAACACCGACGGATTTTCGCAGCCGCTCGCTGCTGATCTCCCGCTCATCGATCCCCTGGCTGCGCTCCCATAATACGCGGCCAAACTTGCCAAACCGCTTAAGCAGCATGGCGAGATCGCTCCTCTGCACATCTTCGCAGGTGCGCAGCCCCAGGGTCTCCAGCTTGGCCGCTGAGACTTTGCCGACGCCGGGAATTTTGCTCAGCGGCAGCGTGCGCAGAAAGACCGGCACTTCCGCCGGGGTAATCACATATTGCCCGTCGGGCTTGTTGAGATCGGAGGCGATTTTAGCGAGGAACTTCACCGGCGCGATGCCCGCCGAGGCGGTAAGCTGCGTCTCATTAAAGATGGTCTGGCGGATCTCTTGCGCCATCAGCGTTGCAGAGCCGTAGCAGTGCGGGCTGTCGGTAACATCAAGATAGGCTTCATCCAGCGACAGGGGTTCAATCAGTGAGGTGTAGCGCGAGAAGATGTCGCGGATCTGGCGGGAGGCTTCTTTATAGGCGTCGAAACGGCCAGGTAACAGCGTGAGGTGCGGGCAGAGTTTCAGCGCCATCCCGGTCGGCATCGCGCTGCGCACGCCATATTTACGCGCCGGGTAGTTGGCGGTGCTGATGACGCCACGCTGCACGCGGCTGCCGCCAATGGCAATCGGAATGTCGCGCAGGGCCGGGTTGTCGCGCATCTCTACCGCCGCGAAAAAGCAGTCCATATCGACATGTATGATTTTGCGCATGCGTACACCCTCACAGAACACTGGATAAGTATACAGCACGTTTCAGGCAAATGAGAAGCCAGCCGAGAAACCGCCGAAAAGAGGGCAATCTGCTGTTTAATTCTCAGCATTTACTTTCATAATAACCGTCGCCAAATTGCGCAGGTGGTTGAAAGGCAAAACAGAACACTTTTTGCGCGATGGCGAAAAGACAATCAACAGGATCGACGGGCGCGGAATCACCGCTATTCGGGGCTTGCGAAAAAATGTCGGAGTGCTAAGGTTAGCGCTCAAAACAGAATTGTCCGAATTCTGGGCATCTTTTGCCGTTCTGGCAAAGTCGTATCCGTTTTATCAAGGAAACACGTTGTATGCGCAAAATCGCATTGTTCATTGCGATGCTTCTGATCCCGTGCGTCTCCTTTGCTGGCCTGGTTGGCAGCAACAGTGCCACTAAGCCGGTAAGCAAAGATTTTAAACAGCAGTTGATGGGGTCACCGGTCTATATTCAGATCTTCAAAGAAGAGCGCACCCTTGATCTCTACGTCAAGATGGGCGAACAGTATCAGCTGCTCGACAGCTATAAAATCTGCAACTACTCCGGCGGCCTTGGGCCTAAACGCCGTCAGGGCGATTTTAAAAGCCCGGAGGGGTTCTATTCGGTACAGCGCAGCCAGCTTAAGCCGGACAGCCGTTTCTATAAGGCTATCAATATTGGCTTTCCGAACAACTTTGACCGCGCCCACGGCTACGAAGGTAAATACCTGATGATTCACGGTGCCTGCGTCTCCATCGGCTGCTACGCCATGACGGATACCGGCATTGATGAGATCTTCCAGTTTGTTACCGCAGCGCTGATTTTTGGCCAGCCGAGCGTGCAGGTAAATATCTATCCGTTCCGCATGACCGATGCGAATATGCAGCGTCACAAATATTCGACCTACGCAGATTTCTGGAAGCAGTTGAAGCCGGGGTATGACTACTTCGCGGCCACCCACCAGCCGCCGATTGTCGCGGTGGTGGATGGACGCTACGTGGTCAGCAAGCCGCTGGCGACCTCCGTGCAGCCGCAGCTGGCGTCAAACTATACGCTCACCGAGGCAAAATAACGCCCACTCGCCTGGCATAATTTTGTGCCAGGTTTCGTTCGCCGTTAACGGCTGCGTCGCAATCACGGTGACCACATCATTTGGTGTGGTCTCACGCTGAAAATCGATCTCCACATCCTGATCCAGCAGCTTCGCTACGCCAAACGGCGCGCGCCGGGTAATGCAGAAGAGATTGGTGGAGCAGAACGCCATCACATAGCGACCGTCCGACAGCAGCATGTTGAACACGCCCTTCTCACGCAGTTCCAGCGCCAGTGTCGCAATGTACTTAAACACCGCCCCCATATTGCCCGGCGTGCGCGGGTAGCGCTGCGTCAGCTTGTGCAGCATCCAGCAGAACGCTTTTTCACTGTCCGTTTCACCGACCGGGCGGAAGTTGCCGGTCTGCAAAGATTTATACCCCGTTAATTGACCGTTGTGGGCGTAGGTCCAGTTGCGGCCCCAGAGCTCACGGGTAAAGGGATGGGTGTTTTCCAGCGCCACTTCGCCGCGGTTCGCCTGGCGAATATGGGCAATCACCGAGCAGGATTTAATCGGGTACTCCTGCACCAGTTTGGCGACGGGCGAATTGTAGCTTGGTTGCGGATCTTTGAAGGTGCGACAGCCTTTGCCTTCGTAGAAGGTAATGCCCCAGCCATCTTTATGCGGCCCGGTTCCCCCGCCGCGCTGGACGAGACCGGTAAAACTAAAGCAGATATCGGTCGGCACATTAGCGCTCATCCCGAGCAGTTCGCACATAGTCACCTCCACAACCGCCTCAATCTGAGAAGGCGTTATTGTTGCCGCCCGTCAGACACGGGCAGCGCCGCGATGACCTGCGCCAGGCGCAGGCACGTTGAGCACTGCCCAGGCTGAACAGGGCAAATAAAAAGCCTGCTTTACGCCTTAACCATCTCTTTTTCGATCAGCTGAATCAGGATATGGATCACTTTGATATGGATCTCCTGAATACGATCGGCATAACCAAAGTGCGGAACGCGAATTTCGATATCCGCGGTGCCGGCCATTTTGCCGCCATCTTTACCGGTCAGGGTGATCACTTTCATCCCCTTCTCACGCGCCGCAGCAATCGCTTTGATCACGTTGCCAGAGTTACCGGAGGTGGAGATCCCCAGCAGCACGTCGCCCTCACGGCCAACGGCTTCCACATAGCGGGAGAATACATAGTCGTAACCGAAGTCGTTGCTCACGCAGGAGATATGGCTGACGTCAGAGATAGCGATCGCCGGGTAGCCAGGACGGTTTTCACGGTAGCGCCCGGTTAACTCCTCCGCGAAGTGCATCGCATCGCAGTGCGAGCCGCCGTTACCGCAGGACAACACTTTGCCACCGGCTTTAAAGCTGTCGGCCAGCAGCACCGCCGCGCGCTGAATAGCGTGAATATTGGCTTCATCTTTCAAGAAATTCGCCAGCGTTTCCGCCGCTTCGTTCAGTTCGTTACGAATAAGATCCTGGTACATGAGGATATCCTTCAGCATAAATGTAAATAACACTGCGCAGTGTACCGGATAGGCTTTCAGCCGAGAAGCTAAAGCCGCCGCTCCCGCCGCCGTTTTCATTTTCCGTGCGCAAAACGGCCTCAACAATGTGAACCAGGTTGTAATTATTTTGTAAACACATTGCTAAAAGAAATGACATCCACTACAAACAATACATCACAAGTGGTCAGACCTCCTACAAGAAGGGAGCTTTTCGTTATGATGATTTTGAGTATTGTCGCAACGCTCGTTCTGCTCGGTGTGCTCTTCTATCACCGCGTTAATCTGCTGCTCAGCAGCGTGATCCTGCTGGCATGGACCGCAGCCCTTGGGCTGGCGGGCCTCTGGTCTCTCTGGATGCTGGTGCCGGTGGCGCTTATTCTCCTGCCGCTCAACTTCACGCCGATGCGTAAATCCTTTATTTCCGCGCCGGTTTTCCGCGGTTTCCGCAAAGTGATGCCGCCGATGTCGCGCACGGAAAAAGAGGCCATCGACGCAGGCACTACCTGGTGGGAAGGCGATCTATTTCGCGGTAACCCGGACTGGAAAAAGCTGCACAACTACCCGCAGCCGCGCCTGACCGCAGAAGAGCAGGCCTTTATCGACGGCCCGGTTGAAGAAGCGTGCCGCATGGCGAACGACTTCCAGATCACCCATGAGATGGCCGATCTGCCGCCGGAGCTGTGGGCTTATCTTAAAGAGCACCGCTTCTTCGCGATGATCATCAAAAAAGAGTACGGCGGGCTGGAGTTCTCTGCCTATGCGCAATCCCGCGTGTTGCAAAAACTCTCCGGCGTCTCCGGCATTCTGTCGATCACCGTCGGCGTGCCTAACTCCTTAGGCCCGGGCGAACTGCTGCAACACTACGGCACGCAGGAGCAGAAAGATCACTACCTGCCACGCCTGGCGCGTGGGCAAGAGATCCCCTGCTTTGCGCTGACCAGCCCGGAAGCGGGTTCCGATGCGGGTGCCATTCCCGATACCGGCGTGGTCTGCATGGGCGAGTGGCAGGGCGAGCAGGTGCTCGGCATGCGTCTTACCTGGAACAAGCGCTACATTACGCTGGCCCCAATTGCCACCGTGCTTGGCCTGGCGTTTAAACTCTCCGACCCGGACAAACTGCTGGGCGGTGCGGAAGAGCTGGGCATTACCTGTGCGCTGATCCCGACCTCGACGCCGGGCGTGGAGATTGGTCGTCGTCACTTCCCGCTTAACGTTCCGTTCCAGAACGGCCCGACGCGCGGGAAAGATATCTTTGTACCGATTGATTACATCATCGGCGGCCCGAAAATGGCCGGTCAGGGCTGGCGTATGCTGGTGGAGTGTCTCTCCGTTGGTCGCGGCATTACCCTGCCCTCCAACTCAACGGGCGGCGTGAAATCGGTCGCGCTGGGCATTGGTGCTTACGCCCACATTCGCCGTCAGTTCAAAGTGGCTATTGGCAAGATGGAAGGTATCGAAGAGCCGTTGGCGCGTATTGCCGGTAACGCTTATGTGATGGACGCCGCGGCGTCGCTGATCACCTACGGCATTATGCTCGGCGAAAAACCGGCGGTGCTGTCGGCGATTGTGAAATATCACTGTACCCACCGTGGTCAGCAGGCAATCATTGATGCGATGGATATTGCCGGCGGTAAAGGCATTATGCTCGGCGAAGGTAACTTCCTTGCCCGTGCTTACCAGGGCGCGCCGATCGCCATTACCGTTGAGGGCGCTAACATCCTCACCCGTACGATGATGATCTTCGGTCAGGGGGCGATTCGCTGCCACCCGTATGTGCTGGAAGAGATGGCCGCCGCGCAGAACAACGACGTTGATGCATTCGATAAGCTGCTGTTTAAACATATCGGCCATGTCGGCAGTAATGAGATGCGCAGCCTGTGGCTCGGCCTGACGCGCGGTTTAACCAGCGCCTCACCGACCGGGGATGCCACTAAGCGTTACTACCAACACCTGAACCGCCTGAGTGCTAACCTGGCGCTGCTGTCGGATATCTCAATGGCAGTGCTCGGCGGCAGCCTGAAACGCCGCGAACGCATCTCCGCCCGTCTGGGCGATGTGTTAAGCCAGCTGTTCCTCGCCTCGGCAGTGCTGAAGCGCTACGACGATGAAGGTCGCCAGGAAGCGGATCTGCCGCTGGTGCACTGGGGCGTGCAGGATGCGCTCTATCAGGCTGAGCAAGCGATGGTCGACCTGCTGGAGAACTTCCCGAACCGTCTTGTGGCGGGCATGCTGAGCTTTGTCATCTTCCCGACCGGTCGCCACTACCGTGCGCCGTCCGACAGGCTTGACCATAAAGTGGCGAAGATCCTGCAAACGCCAAATGCTACCCGTTCGCGCATCGGTCGCGGTCAATACCTGACTCCGAGCGAGCACAACCCGGTCGGGCTGCTGGAAGAGGCGCTGGTTGATGTCATGGCCGCCGACCCGATTCATCAGCGCATCTGTAAATCGCTGGGTAAAAACCTGCCGTTTACCCGTCTGGACGAGCTGGCTAACCAGGCGCTGTCAAGCGGGCTGATTAACCAGGATGAAGCGGCGCTGCTGATTAAAGCGGAAGCGAGCCGTCTGCGCACCATCAACGTTGATGACTTTGAGCCGGATGCGCTGGCGACACAACCGGTGATCCACACGCCGGAAAAGCTGCGCAAGCCCGAAGCCGCCTAAGCGCCTGACGGCTCCCCTCCTCCTTCGACAAAACCCGCAACCCTGCGGGTTTTTTTCGTTTTTTGGCGTGCTACAGTGTGCCGATGCTGTCTGAAGGGGAGTCGCAATTGTGCCTGGATTAAAAATTACGCTGTTACAACAACCGCTGGCGTGGATGGATGGCCCAGCGAACCTGCGCCATTTTGATGTGCAACTGGAAGGGATTAGCGGGCGCGATGTGATTGTCCTGCCGGAGATGTTCACCACCGGCTTTGCGATGGAAGCCGCCACGCGGTCGTTATCGCAGGAAGAAGTGATTAGCTGGATGCGCGACAAGGCGCGGCAGACTAATGCGCTGATCGCTGGCAGCGCGGCGCTGCAAACGGATCGCGGGGCGGTGAACCGCTTTTTGCTGGTCGAGCCGCAGGGCGAGGTGCATTTTTACGATAAGCGCCATCTTTTCCGCATGGCGGATGAGCATCACCACTATCAGCCGGGTGAAGCGCGCGTGATATTCGAGTGGCGCGGCTGGCGCATTATGCCGCTGGTCTGCTACGACCTGCGTTTTCCGGTCTGGTCACGTAACCGCGATGAGTACGATCTGCTGCTCTATGTCGCTAACTGGCCTGCGCCGCGCTCCCTGCACTGGCAGTCGCTGCTGCTGGCCCGCGCGATTGAGAACCAGGCCTGGGTAGCAGGCTGTAACCGGGTTGGCAGCGACGGGAATGGTCACCACTATCGCGGCGATAGCCGGGTGATTAGCCCGCAAGGGGAGATCGTCGCCAGCGCCGACGCGCATCTTGCAACGCGCATTGACGCCGAGATGTCACTCACCGCGCTGAAAGAGTACCGCACCCAGTTCCCCGCCTGGCAGGACGCCGATCCCTTCACCTTAGAGTGATGCCTCCCGTAGGCCGGATAAGCGTTTACGCGCCATCCGGCAATATCTCCGCGGCACCGATTGCCGGATGGCGGCTACGCCTTATCCGGCCTACCAAAACGAGCCTAAAGCGACACCAACGTTGCTTTTACCTGCGGTATTACAGCGGCGGTGTTGACCCCCGCTGAAATCGGCGAACCGAAGCGTGAATGACAAGGTCT